>JAHEIW010000079.1:2744-17799 GCA_024639185.1 Deltaproteobacteria bacterium
TGATCGTCCAGCCAGGAAATGAGTTCATCCCGATCCAGTTCAAGTATGTTCTGTTTTTTAATATCCAACATAATCTTAAAAACCCAAAAAAGCCTTTCATCTTTTTTCATCCAAAATCCAGGTATTAATTTTCTTGACATATCATTATTGTGATTGTATTTTCAAGAATTTATAGATTCAATCAGGTGTTTGCATGCTGGATAGCCTAAGTGATAGATTAAATACCATTTTCCGTAAGCTTAAAGGACATGGCAAACTAACGGAAAAGAACATTGAGGAGGGGCTGAAAGAGGTCCGCATGGCCCTTCTTGAGGCCGATGTTCATTATCGTGTCGTTAAACGTTTCATTGCCGACATTAAAGAACGCGCGATGGGCCAGGAAGTTCTGGAAAGCCTGACACCCGGCCAGCAAGTCATTAAAATTGTCAATGAAACCCTGACGGACTTAATGGGCGGCAGCAATGAGAAGCTGAATCTTTCAGGAAAAACGCCCGCCGCCATCATGCTCGTCGGTCTTCAGGGCTCAGGTAAAACAACTACGGCGGGCAAGCTTGCGGTATTTTTAAGAAAAATGGGCCGCAAGCCTTACCTGGTTCCGGCAGACGTCTACCGACCTGCTGCGATCGAACAGCTTCAAAAGCTGGGTAACCAGCTGGATGTACCCGTTTTCCCGTCGAGCACGGATGAATCACCGGTTCTAATTTGCCAGGAGGCGTTAAGCGGTGCGCAGCAGCACGGATGTGATACGCTCTTGCTGGATACCGCCGGACGTTTGCATATCGATGAGGATCTGATGGCTGAACTGGCGGATATAAAAGCAGCTGTCAGGCCTTCTGATATTTTACTGGTTGCCGATGCTATGACGGGTCAGGATGCGGTCAACATCGCCAAGGCGTTTAATGAAACCCTGGATATCGGCGGTGTCGTCCTGACCAAAATGGATGGAGATGCCCGCGGCGGTGCGGCGCTTTCGATAAAGTCCATAACGGATAAGCCCATAAAGTTCATCGGCGTGGGTGAAAAGCTCAGCGATCTTGAGGCATTTCATCCCGACCGCATGGCATCGAGCATTCTGGGTATGGGCGACGTGCTCACTCTGATCGAAAAAGCGCAGGACGTTGTCGATCAGAAGGAAGCAGAAGCTTTAGAGAAAAAGCTCAGAAAAAGTCAGTTTTCGCTGGAAGATTTCCGTGACCAGATGGTTCAGATTCGGAAGATGGGCTCTTTCTCTGACCTGTTAAAAATGATCCCGGGCATGGGGCAGATGAAGCAGCTAAAGAACCTGCAGGTGGATGAAAAGGAGTTTGTCAGAATCGAGGCCATTATCAATTCCATGACACCGCAGGAACGACGAAATTATAACATGATAAACGGCAGCCGTCGCAAAAGAATTGCCAAAGGCAGCGGCACACGGGTCCAGGACGTAAACAAGCTTTTAAAGAATTACACCCAGATGTTAAAAATGTTGAAAAAATTAAATCAAGGCGGCATGCGCGGGATGGGCCGTGGAATGCTGCCATTTTGAAGGAGAAGTATGAATGGGCGTTAGAATCAGACTGGCCAGACACGGAGCCAAAAAAAAACCTTTTTACCGCATTGTTGTCGCTGACGGTGAAAACCCCAGAGACGGCAAATTCCTGGAAAAAGTCGGCACATACGATCCCTTAAAGGATCCGGCTGAAGTAACGTTAAATCCAGATCGAATCAAATACTGGATCGACAAAGGAGCGATTCCATCGGACACGGTAAAAAGTCTTTTTAAGAAAGAAGGCATCTTTGCCAAAACTGCATAGCAGCAAGAACTATTGCGGATAGCATCGAATTCAGTCGTTCATCCCCCCTGTTTCTCAACCGGTAACAAAGGAGATGACGCTATGAAAGACCTGATCAGCTATATCGCTCAAGCACTGGTGGATCGTCCGGAAGAAGTCAGCGTAACAGAGGTTGAGGGCAACCAGACTTCGGTTCTTGAACTTAAAGTGGCCAAAGAGGATCTGGGCAAAGTCATTGGCAAAAAGGGCAGGACTGCTCAGGCCATGCGAACGATATTGAGCGCAGCCTCTGCCAAATTAAGAAAACGTACGGTGCTGGAAATTATTGAGTAAGCCGGAACCCAAAAAAGACCGTCTTCCGATCGGAAAGATTGTGGGTGTCCATGGCGTCAAGGGAACCCTCAAGATTCATTCATATGCTGAATCACTGAAAATCTTCCAACCGGGTGCCATGATATCGGTCAGCACCGCTGATGGCAAAGAAAAAGATTTCGAAATCGGCTGGATCAAACCGCATTCCCGCGGAGCCCTTCTGGCCCTCAACAACATCAGCGACCGTGATCAGGCAAAAACACTGGTCGGTGCCGAGCTGCAGATCGAAAGGGCGACGCTTCCCGAATTAGATAACGGTGTTTTTTACTGGTATGAGCTGATCGGGCTGCAGGTTTTCACAATAGACGATCGATACGTCGGACGTCTGGAATCGATTATCGAAACCGGTGCCAATGATGTGTATGTGGTCAAGAATGAAGATAGAGAAATCTTGATTCCGGCCCTTGAATCGGTCGTGCAGACGATCGATATTGAAGCCAACTCAATGCGGGTTGATTTGCCCGATGGGCTGGAAGAATGAAATTCGTCGTACTCACAATTTTCCCGGAGATGTTTGCTTCATTCTGGGAATACGGGATTATCAGAAAGGCGATTGAAACAGAAAAAATTCTTGCTTCGACCCTGAATATCAGAGATTTTGCGGAAGACAGACACCAGGTAACCGACGATCGGCCTTACGGCGGCGGCAGCGGGATGGTCATGAAGCCCGAACCGTTGGCCGCAGCTATCCGGGCTGCCGAACAGAAAGCGCCTTCGGCCCCAAAAATCCTGCTAACACCGCAGGGACGTGGTTTTAATCAAAAAATAGCACATGAGCTGGCTGCGTTTGAAGAGCTGGTTTTCGTATGCGGGCGCTATGAAGGCGTCGATGATCGTATCGACCACGACCTGATTGACGATGAGATTTCAATCGGAGACTATGTATTGACCGGCGGCGAATTGGCCGCCATGGTCATCATTGATGCCGTCACCCGGCAGATCCCCGGTACTTTGGGGGGGGAAGATGCTGCCGAGAAGGACTCATTTGCAGACGGTTTGCTCGAACATGCCCACTACACCCGGCCACACGTTTTTGAAGGTAAGGCCGTCCCGGATATTCTGCTATCCGGGCATCACGAAAAAATTGATAACTGGCGGCTCGAATCCGCATTAATGCGTACTTTAATGAAACGTGCCGATCTTTTGCAAAAAAAGGATCTAGGCGCCAAGGAGATCAGAATATTAAAAAAGTGGTCCCGACGGATTGAAGATATACTAAAATCTTACCACAGAGCACACGGAGAACGCAGAGAAGGCACAGAAAAAAAAAGTTAAAAAAAGATCGACCATGTCCAATCTTTATGCGGCATTGATTCATTACCCGGTGGTCAATAAAAACGGTGCAACGATAGCATCCGCCTTGACCAATCTGGATTTACACGATATATCGAGGGCCACCAAAACTTATGGGCTGAAGGCATTTTTTGTTGTTACGCCTCTCGAAGACCAGAAAGATTTAATTCATAAGATTATTTCTCACTGGACTGAGGGCATCGGATCACAATATAATCCCAAAAGACGCCGCGCGCTGGAGTTGATCCGGGTCCATGACGCGTACGCCGACGTTATAGAACGAGTGGCCGTTTCGGAAGGCATGCATCCAATAACGATTGCAACCTGTGCGCGAAAATATCCGCACAACCTCAGTTACCCGGAATGCCGTGCCATGCTGAAAAACGGCAACCCTTATGTGCTGGTTTTTGGAACCGCCTGGGGATTGAGCGCAGAATTTATTTCGGCAGCCGATTACGTGCTGGCACCGATAACGGGTAAAACAGATTATAACCATCTTTCGGTGCGTTCTGCTGCTGCGATAATACTCGATCGGCTGTTGGGTCATCCGTAAAGACTGTTTTATTGGTTTCATTAGTTGTATTGGTTTAATTCGTTCGATTAAAATTCAAATCTGTGGGCTGTGCTTTATCTGAGACTGCACTGCTGTTGACCAATTAAACTAACTAAACCAATTAAACAAATTAAACTTAAAATATGTTTTTGTTTTTTTTGGAGGAACGATGGAAAAGATTAAACAGTTAGAAAAAGAGCAAATGCGACTTGACCACCCCGCATTTGGGCCAGGAGATAATGTCAAAGTCCACGTCAAAATAAAAGAAGGTGAAAAAGAACGAATCCAGGTTTTTCAGGGCGTGGTCATCAGCAAACGTAAAGGCGGCACCAATGCAACGTTTACGGTCCGTAAGGTTTCATACGGTGTGGGCGTAGAAAAAATTTTTCCGCTGCATTCGCCTGCAATCGACAAGATTGAGCTGATTACCCGGGGCCGTGTCAGACGCGCCAAAATCTACTATCTGCGTAAACTCAGAGGCAAAGCCGCCAGGATTAAAGAACGGCGCTAAACCAAAATACAGAAGGCAGAAGTCAGAGGACAGATGATAAAGGGTCCAGAGAAGAATGCAGATATCAATATTCTTTTAGATATCTGTTTTCTGACATCTGACATCTGTTTTCTGATAGAAGACATCTGATGATGGATTTGTGGTTTTTCGAAAAAAAAGCCACTGCAAAGGGTTTCAAAGCAATCGCCGGTATCGACGAGGCCGGTCGGGGTCCCCTGGCCGGCCCTGTTGTTTCTGCGGCCGTGATTTTACCGCTGACTTTTTCGGTCTCCGAGGTCACAGATTCGAAAAAGCTTTCAGCCAAAAAGCGGGCCCGCCTGTACGAAGGGATTTATACCCAGGCCGTTTCGGTGGGCATCGGTATCGTAGATGCGTTGGAGATTGACCGCATTAATATCCTGCAAGCCTCTTTGCTGGCAATGTCCATCGCAACCCGCAACTTAGACCCCCAGCCCGATTGTCTCCTTATTGACGGTCCCTTCCAAATTTCATCTCACCTGTCTCAGAAACCGATTGCAAAGGGTGACGCACTCAGCGTCTCGATCGCAGCGGCCTCAATTGTAGCCAAGGTCACGCGGGATCGGCTGATGGAGCGATATCACGAATATTATCCCCAATTCGGTTTTTATCAGCACAAAGGCTATCCGACCCGGGCGCATAAGGCGGCTATCCGCGAATACGGTTATTGTCCGATTCATCGGAGGACGTTCAGGGGTGTCAAAGAATACCTTTAAATTGCTTTATAACGCTCACATATCGGCCAAGGGCGTTGTTGCTCGTCGCCGAAAGCGGCTGACGTACTAAATGTACGCGGCGCCGTTTTCGCCTCCTCCCGTCTAGCCCTCGACCCATATCTAAGCATTCTAAAGCAATTCACACCTTTTTAATGATTTATTTCTATTGATGAATCCAGTAAAAGCAGTGTAAATTAAGCTTTGTAAATATATTAAAAGCAATGACAAAAATGATGCCCTAAGGTCTGAAAATGAAAAATTGGCGGCAAAAATTGGGTGAACAGGGGGAAGCGCTTGCGATCAGACGCTTGAAAAAGGCCGGTTATAAGATTATCGAAACCAATTATCGCACCCGGCTGGGTGAAATCGATATTATTGCAAAAGACAAAGATACCCTTGTTTTCGTCGAAGTGAAAACCAGAACCTCAGTTCATTTCGGAAGCCCTAAATTGGCCATAACCCCTAAAAAACAGAAGAAGATATCCATGGCGGCGTTATATTACCTGAAGATGACCGACCAGAGCTCCGCCAGGGCCCGATTTGATGTGGTCACCATCATTTCAAATCGGGATGCCCCTCAGGTAGAAATTATCAAGAATGCTTTTGATTTAGCCTATGCGTAATGCAAATCATACCCCTGGAAAGGGAATCCTTCACGTTGTCGCCACACCAATCGGCAACCGCGATGACATCACCCTGCGGGCCCTCGACATTTTGCAGCAAGTCGATCTAATTGCGGCTGAAGATACCCGCAAATCCGGTCGTTTTCTGGCTTATCACCGTATAAAAAACCAGTTGATATCCTACCATGAACACAACGAGGCTAAACGAACCCCGCAATTGATTGAAAAATTGCTGGCCGGAACCTCGATCGCCCTGATAACCAATGCCGGCACACCGTCGGTATCCGATCCCGGATTTCGTTTGATCACCGCTGCGATTGAACATAAAATCGTGGTGACACCGGTACCCGGGGTAACCGCCGTTACTGCTGCCATGAGCGTGTCGGGGCTCCCCACAGATTCTTTTATGTTTGTGGGCTTTGCCCCCAAAAAAAAGGGCAAAAGAATTAAATTTCTTAAAACGCTGGGCGCCCGCTCCGAATCTCTGGTATTTTATGAGTCCCCCAGGCGCATTATTTCATTAATGCAGGATATTAGCGCCTGTATGGGTGATCGGTATGCCGTGCTGGCGCGCGAAATGACCAAGCTGCATGAGGAATTTATAAGGGGAAAGTTATCGGAAATTTTAAAGACCATCAAGACTCGCCCGATCGTTAAAGGCGAATGTACTGTGCTGGTAGCAGGCTGTGAGCAGTTAAAAGAACCGAGCATCGAAAACATATGGAACGAGCTAAAAACAGAGCTTGAAAATGAAAAAGGCAGTCTTTCCGAAATCTCCCGAATTATCGCCAAAAAATATGGTCTTCCGAAAAAAGCGGTTTATAATATAGCCTTACAAATTAGAGGGCAGCGATCAGAGGACCCGTCTTCGCTCTGGCGAGCTTCGCCGCGGCAAGCAGAAGACAGAAACCAAAAAAAATAAATCATAAGTGAACATTAACTGATTGTTATGAGTCCAATCCAAATTCCGCAATCCGCAATCCGCAATATCACGATCTATCCCGTGATCATGGCCGTTCCGGAGGCGGTTAAAGATCTAACGCCCAAAGAACGCGTCAAATTCCTCAGTCGCCAGGCCCGGCGGGCCCTGGAGATATCTGCTGAAAAAAGCAGCGTACGACTGGGAAAACTGGAACAGGATAAACAAAACGCGCCCCTGCCCTTTGACGGGATTTACTGGTCGATTACCCATAAAATCGAATATGTCGGTGGTGTAATCGCCCCCTGCCCCATCGGTATTGATATCGAAAAAATTTGTTCGCGCACGAAAGCACTATTCCAAAAAACTGCTACTGAAGCAGAGTGGTTACTGGCGGACAAAACTTTTGAAACGTTTTTTCGCTACTGGACTGCAAAAGAAGCGGTACTCAAAACTGCCGGCATCGGTCTGAGAGCACTTTCAAAATGCCGCGTTATTCGGGTGCCGGACGAGCGACACCTTGATATCGAATATGATGCGATTACCTACCACATCCAACACCACTATCATAACGACCACATCGCATCCGTTGTTAAAAACAGTTATGCGATTGATTGGACGGTTGTTTAAATATAGCACACGCCATATAACCGCATGCCTCCGGACCAACATATGGGTTCCGATCGGCTAAGTTATCGAATTCGGATAAAAATATGATAGCGCAGCGAATTCCATTCCGACTGGAAAGGAAGCAGCTATTTTTCGATTCCACCGCTGCCTGTGTATTCGTTTTCACAAATCGACTGCTGTTTTCGTGGTTGCGCCCAGAGTCTGAATAGCACTGCTGATATAATATACAACTATTTGAAATTAATATATAATATGCAAACCGGGCCGGAGAGCAACGCTCTTGATTTTTTTGACTTTTCCGCAATGATAGGATATATTTTGAACAGTAAATCATTCAGGCAAATGTGTTGCCCTTAAAGTTGAAGGAGACAAAAATGGAAGTTCTGGGTATTGATATCGGTTTTGGTTTCACAAAAGCCACAAACGGCCAGGAAACCTTTATATTCAAATCGATTTTTGGGGATGCATCGGAAATTCAATTCTGGGCGGACTTTGGCGATAGCATGCCAACGGATCATATTCATGTATCCATTGACGGTAAATCCTATTTTGTGGGTGACCTGGCCGAGCAGCAGTCGAATGTTTTAAACTTCACGTTGGACCAGGAACGGCTGATTACCGATTATGTCCGTATTCTGGCCCTGACCATAGCGGGCATGTTTCTAAAAAACAATACCCCCATCAATGTCCCCATCAATGTCGTTTCCGGGCTGCCCATCGGCTTCTTTAAACAAAACCATGAACGTTTTAATGAAATCCTGACCGGGCATCACTCGATCACCTACCATTCCCACAACGGCGAAAAAATCACCCGCGAAATTTATATAAACAAGGTGCGAATGCTGCCGCAGCCCCTGGGTAGTATCTTAAACTGCCTGATGGATGACGACGGCAAAATCATCAATAATGAGCTCGCCAATCAGAAGGTCGGCGTGGTCGATATTGGTTTTCGCACGACCGACTTTACGATTCTTGATAATTTGCGCTATATCGATCGCGGCAGCCGTACCTTTGATAATGGTATTTCAAAAGGATTCGGCGTGATTTCAAACAAACTGCGAGAAAAATGCGGTGTCAGCGTCGAGCTTTACCGCCTGTATAAAGCGGCTGAGGAAGGCACCATCAAAATGCGCGGGCATGGTTTTTCGTTTGAAAAAATCAGGGATCAGGTCTATTCCCAGCTGGCGTCAACCATCGCCAATGATCTTGACCGGCTGTGGGCCGACGATTGGGATATCGATTCCATTATTTTGACCGGTGGAGGCTGCCGGGAGTTGGCCACCTACCTGCATCCGCTGATTACCGGCAATGTCATCCCCGTCGACAGCAACGCTGACCCACGGCTCAATAACGTCCTCGGCTATGCCAAATACGGTAAATACATTTGGGGCGAAGCCGCAGCAGAAAATCCGTCAGCCAAGGATGCCGGCACCGAGCACGTCGAACCAGAATCCGGAACCAGCGGCACTTTCGGTGAGGGCAGGTTGTCACAGGTAAAATAGGATCCCTAAGGATCATAGATAGTTGGCCCTGTGCGCGTATGCCGGGCGACAACCATTTTTTCTTCTTTCTGCACAACCCGTAATCCGAAATTTTTAAGCGCTTGGATAAGGGGCCGGCCGAATAAAAAATCAAGCATGTCTGCATCTAATCCCCCTCGAGATATCGCCAGCTTTCGAATTTCATTGTCAAACTGAATGAGTTCGCCAAGTTTTTGCCGGGCATTGCCGGATTCATCACCATCGATGCCTTTTACCAGAGCACGAATCGTAACGTAATTGCAGCGCTGCTGATGACCCTTGATTAAATCCCACAATCCTTCAATACCTGCCAGCACATCTTCGCGTTTCAGTCTCTTCCGGCTGTACAGCGCTTCCAGTTCGGCTGTATCCCAGCATTTGAGCGCCTGACATTCAAGCGGCCGGTTAGTATAAATGCTGCAGGCCGCCTGCCTCTCATCAAAAAACAAACACGTCCAGCTGTTCGCTTTGCCCTTGATCTTGATGATATCCGAAGCGACCGGCTCGAGACACTGCCGCACGTTATCATAGGCCATTTCACCCTTTCGAATGGTGTACAAAAATTTGGAAGAAATCTCGCCTGATTCAATCAGGGCTTTATCGGCCTGGTGAAATGAAGGGCCGCCTTTTTTGCAGCAGGTGCCGCAGCGCCGGCACGATGAAACTGCTTTTTCATTGCGGGCCGATGCGGTTTTCCTGGTTTCCTTGTTCTTGTCGTGTGTATCAGCGTTCATATGGCGACCATATCAAAGACCGCATCAATGCACAAATGATTGTGGATTGAACCCAGAATCGATATTTGATTAACTAGAAGATTTGCATTATTATACGACATAAGTCGCCTTTTAAATTATCCACCAGATCATTCAATAATGAAAAATTTAATTCTTCATACCGAACAAATCAAAGATAAAGAATTATCGCGCAACTTTGAAGAAGACCCCCGGACCCTGCCGATAATTGCCGCGATGATTAAAAATCAGGCCTGCAACTTTTGTAAGCCACTGAAAATCAGCGTTAAGGCATTTAAAATAAGGGAGCTGTTCGAAGTCGAAGGTCATTTCGAGACCCATATTCGCATCAGCTGCAGCCGCTGTCTGAAGGATTTTGATACACCGATGGCGTCCGACTTTGCTTTGACCTACGCCAGAGAAGTGCCCGGATTGATGGATGTTCTCGATGAAAAAGAGATCGAATTAAAACTCGAAGATGTCGGGTTGCTGTATTTCCGAGGAGAAGAAATTAATCTTCAGCAGGGTATCGAGGAACAGGTTGTGATGGCCTTACCGGTTCGGCCTTTATGCGCTCAAAACTGCAAAGGGTTGTGCCCGCACTGCGGATCGGATCTCAACCAGAAAGAGTGCGCGTGTGAGCATACGGCCAGATCCAATCAATTTGCTGTCCTTAAAAACTTGAAGCTCGATACAAAGTAAAGCGTCATGATCGTGTAAATTATCTTATTTCATTTTATAAAAGATATGTTTTCAATTTGGTATCGTATGGAAAAATGGAATTGTGGAAAAATGGAATATTGGGTATGAGATACGGATGATGTCCTGGCTTTATTTACAGTGCGTGCCAATTTGATAACAGTAATAATCAATCCGGTAAACGCATTATACCTGCATTCCATTATTCCAATATTCCTTTTCATTCGTTTACGACAAAGCTATTACGTTCACAGCCGCCATTTAAAAAGTGCTTTTTGAATATAATCCTGCAAAATACGTATGACGGACACCAAAAGATATAGCCGCAAAATCCTGCGGCACCCGGGCAAATTCATGTGGCGAGTCCTGAAGGGCTTTAAACGTAATCAGGGACTGCTCTTATCCGGCGGGGTGGCCTACAACTCCCTGTTGTCCATCATCCCCATGCTGGCGCTGATTTTAATCGGATTGTCGCAATTTATCGAGCAGGAAAAATTATTAGAAATCATTATAAAGGAACTGGAGCTCATTGTCCCCGGTCACGCCGAAAAAATAGCGGCTGAAGTTGGGGCCCTGTTTCGATATCGCCAGTTTGTCGGTATCATTGGTATCGGTGTTATGCTGTTTTTCAGTTCCATGGCCTTTAGCATGCTGGAGTCGGCCATGTCGGTCATCTTTTATCATCGCATCAAAACCCACCGGCGGCATTTTCTGATCTCAGCCATCATTCCTTACATCTACATGATTTTAATGGGCGTCGGGATTGTGATTATCACGGTCATTGCCGGTGTGCTGGACGCTATCGAAGGTGAAACCCTGACCATTTTCGGCAAAAGTTTCGGCTTCGCCTGGGCTTCCGGGATCGGGCTTTATCTGGTGGGGCTGCTCGGCTTGATCTTAATGCTGACTTCATTGTATTTGGTGATGCCCTTCGGGCAGATCACGATTAGCCACGCCCTGCTCGGCGGGACCACAGCTGCGATCCTATGGGAGATTACCCGTCATGTGCTGGTCTGGTATTTCGCCAAGCTATCTCTGGTCAGCGTCATATACGGCTCTTTTGCCACGGTGGTCGTCATCCTGCTGAGTATTGAAATCGCCTCGATTATCTTGCTTTTAGGCGCCCAGGTGATCGCCGAATTTGAACGCGCCACCGAGCAGTTAGCCGCGGCCGACAAAGAAAGATCAGAAAACGACTGATCGATTTAATTCTGTACAATTCAATTCACGCAAGATTTAAAAGCGCTTAAGGAGATCTTTGCCATGCAAGACCCACCCCTGGAGAACAAACCACCCAAAAAGAAAATATTTCGTCACGTCTGGTTCTGGATCCTAATGGGCCTGGCGCTGGTGGTGGTCTTGTTTTTTAGCACACTGCCGTTCGGAATCGACTACGGAATCGAACGCTACCTCAAAGATCAGGGTGCGGATCAGGCCAGCGTGGAGGATGTGGACTTCAACCCGATCACCGGTCGCATGACCCTGACGAACTTGAGCGTCATCCTCGACACGCAGACCGTATTTATGATACCGCAGGCAACCCTGGATGTTGAGTGGAGCCCCTTTATCAGCAAGCGTTTTGTTCTGAAGCGTTTAAATGTCGAAGATGCACAAGTAACGGTGCAAGCGTTTGAGGACGACCGCTGGCACATCGGCGGTATCATTCTGTCGCAAAAAAATGAGGCCTCCAAGCCTTCTGCTTGGAATTTCGGCCTTCAACAAGTGACTGTCAAAAACAGCATCATTAAATTTATCAGTCCACAATTGTCGTCGGACTTAAAAATCGAACAGGCAACGATTTTAAAGTTGAGCAGCTGGCTGCCCGAGCAGAGCGCGCGGCTGGAATTTAAAGGTCAGCTCAATGACAGCAACCTCGAGTTGCAGGTTGACGTGTCTCCGTTTGCAAATGAAATCGTAACCACCGGGCGGGTCAATCTGGAGGGCTTGCCCCTGGTCTCTTTTGCCCCGCTTTTGGAACCGCATCTAAAAATGCTCGAAGGTCGCCTCGCCGCCGATCTGAATTTTGAAACCCGCCGAACGGCTGAAGAAAAATTTATAATCAAAGCAGACGGCAGGCTAAACGGATCAAAATTATCTACGACCATTAAAAATGCAAATATACAGATTCAGCAGGATGATATCGACTGGCAGGGCAAAATTGACTACGGGCAAACCGCCGGTTCCACAAAGCTGGATTTAAATGGGGCGCTTAAAGTTGACAATGCGAATGTGACCGGACCCGATGTGAATGTATCGGAGAAAACACTCAGCTGGAATGGCCGATTGACATATGCAAATTCGAAATCGGATGTTGGGTCAACCATTTCATCGGATGGAAAGCTTACGTCCGGTCTTTTAACGGTCCGCCTGCCCCAACACAAAATCAACTTTGAAAAAGCCGGTTTGGAATGGCAGGGAAAATTCGATTTTGCAACGCAGAAGCGCAGTAAAAATATCGATGCAGACGGCCAGCTGGATCTTGTCGACATCAAAATGGAATCCCCGGAGGTAAATTTTGCCGAAGAAAAGCTCACATGGAAAGGCAGCCTTCAATTATCCTCGACAGCGGAACCTGCGGGCCAAAGAATCACGGCAGATGGCGTATTAAATGACAGCCAGCTGCTGGTAAATTTGCCCCGGCGCAAGCTCAAATTTGAGCATCACGGGTCGTCCTGGAAAGGCAGCCTTGATTCCGGCAATTCAAATGATTTTTCAGCACTCAAGGCCAAAGCCGACATCGCTCTTAACGACATCCAAATTTTTTACTCCGAAACCAACCGGCGCTTGCTCAAATCGGAACGGGTTGCTCTGCGGGCCGTTCAGATCGAAGGACTGCAGAAGATAACTATTTCAAGCATCGTATTGAACAGCCTGGCACTGCTTGCAGATTCTGAAGCCAGTTCGCCTGCAGCAGATCCTCCTCCTCTTCGACTACAAGAAGTCAAATTTGACAACGTGGGGCTTTTTTCGCAAAACGATCTTGCCATTGATGCGATCCAGCTGGATGCGCTCAGCGCTTTTTTACATCGCGATCCGCAGGGAAAATGGCCGGCCGTCGAAAGCTGGCACACCATCCAGAAAGACATTTTTGCTGCAGATCAAGCAGATCGAGCCACCACTGATACCGTCGCCAAAGAGAAATCGGACGCATTTAAATTTCGAATCGGGCAGGTGGACATGTCCGGAAACAATGAAATACAAATCAAAGATGAAAGCGTTCAGCCGGTTTTTGACATTGATTTAAAGATCTTAGAAGCGCGCCTTGCCGACCTTGACACCAGCCGGCCGGAGCAGCCCGCCTCCATCAAACTGCGGGTTTCCGACGCGGAAAGTGCCCGCCTGTCACTGGACGGCACCCTGCAGCCATTTGCCGACCAACTCAATCTGGACTGGGTCGGCAAAATCGAGGCTGTAGAGTTGCCGCCCCTTTCCCCGTATGTTATCCAGAGCACCGGGTACCGTTTTAGCAGCGGCGAATTGGAAGCCGACATTCCTTTAAAAATTGACCGAAACCAGCTAAAAGGCAAAGTCGGGCTGATTTTGTTCAACCCTAAAATAAAAAGGGCAGAAGCCGAAATTTCCGCCAAAGAGCGGCGGGGGAAAATCCAGCTGAATATGACACTCGATTCGGCTTTGAGACTGCTGCGCGACAAGCAAAACAACGTTAAACTCGACATCCCCATCAGCGGCAACATCAATGATCCTCAGTTCAGCGTTGCTGATGCGATCAACAAGGTGTTGGCCAAAACCCTTCAGACCGCTGCTGTTTCTTCTCTGAAGTATATGCTGGGGCCTTATGGTATTGGCATCTCAGTCGCCCAATTGGCATATGATCAAGCCATGAAGATCCGCCTCAATCCGATTCGATTTGCACCGGGAAGCGCTGAGCTCGATGAAGCGGCAGTCGATTACCTGCAAAGAGTATCTAAAATCATGAAAGAATACCCGGCGGTGCAGGTGAGTGTGTGCGGCCTGGCCACCGAAAGCGACCGCGCGGCCCTGGCTGCGAGCGAACCGACAAAAGCAAAGACGCCGTCGACAGCCCGGGAAATGAAGAACGGCGATGAAAAGAAAACGCCCGCTCAAAAGCAGTCGGCCGCATCGACGACGACGGACGCTGCCCTGCTGGAATTGGCAGAAAGGCGCACCGAAGGAATTGAAGATCAACTGGTCAAACTACACGAAATCGCCGCAAACCGAATCATCGCCTGCAAGCCTGAAATTGATAAAAATGCAAAAGCCAGTCCCCGGGCGGACCTTGAGATTTAGCGGGAGAGCAGGATTCAGAGTCTTGCAGCCCGGCCCGATTCAATTCGCCTCATCTTTCTATTCTTGCTTGCTCTGGTCTCAAATCTTTCAGATGAATCTTTACGCGATGTTGTCCTTTTATATTGTCAAGCATATCGTTGTACAAAATCAGGCGCTTCGACATTTATGCTTGCTATTTCCTGCGCAAATTATATCTTATCTTTTTATAGTGGTTGTCAAAAAAACGTTCCGATTGCGTAACGTTTTTTTACTACAACACTTATACCGCCATCAGTTTTTCGGAACATTATTATGACAAGCGGTATAGTGCTGTTGCCTTTCTGTTTACCTTTTAATTCTCTGGTGTACAGTCGCCGCTGCAATCAACAGCAGCCGAGTTTTTCTGCAGCAGATTTATCGTCAAAGACGCGGATATTAACCCGGTATCAG
>JAHEIW010000080.1 GCA_024639185.1 Deltaproteobacteria bacterium
CACCTGAACACTGAACACTTAGAACCAGTTGACACCAATAGAGCAGGGCATACCGACACAAGCCTAAGGGTGTAATCAGCTGAAAATGGATTCCGCCGGTACATCCTCAAACAAGCACGTCCTGAGCTGGGCGAAAATCTGTCCGGTGTCAAAGCCTTTCAAATGAATGGCCCCGGAGCGGCAGGAGGCCACGCACAGCCCGCAGCCCTTGCACAGGGTGGCCTGAATTGCAGCCTTGCCGCTTTTTTCATCAAATTTGGGCGCCGAATAGGGGCAGATCTCCACGCAAACCCCGCAGCTGCTGCAAAAGTTCGGATCCGCCATGGCCACGGTGCCGCTGACCGAAACCTCCAGGGCTGCTAAAACCGTCACCGCCCGGGAGGCCGCGGCCTGGGCCTGGGCGATGGATTCTTCAATCGGTTTGGGCGCATGCGCCAGACCGCAGACAAACACACCGTCAGTGGCAAAATCATTGGGTCGCAGCTTGACATGCGCTTCGGCAAAGAAACCGTCATCATTTTGCGGCACTTTAAACATTTGCGCTAAGGGGTTGGCTTTTTGGGGCACCACCGCGCTGGCCAGAACCAGCATGTCGCTTTCGATCACCATCTGTCGTCTGAGCACCCGATCGGTAAAGGTAATGTTGAGGCCATTTTCAGCTGATCCCACCCCGATTTGCTTGTCGCTGTCATAGCGGATAAATTTAATTCCCTCATCGCGTGCCTGGCGGTAGAGATCCTCCCTGAGACCATAAGCGCGCAGATCCCGGTATAAGATGAAAATATCCATGGCGGGATTTTGCGCCTTGAGGCTCAACGCGCTTTTAATCGATGCGGTGCAGCACACTTTCGAACAATACGGTCGCTCGGAATTGCGTGATCCGACACACTGGACAAAAACAGCGGTGCGGCCGGGATCAAATCCGTTGCCTGCTTTAAGTTTGTTCTGGAGCTCCAGGCCGGTGAGCACCCGCTGATCCTGGCCGTACAGATAATCATCCGGTTTAAATTCTCCGGCGCCCGAAGCAATCAGGGTCACACCGTGCTCCACCATTTTGTTTTCACCGTTCATCTGGACGGTGGTTTTAAAATTGCCGATAAACCCTTCCACATTTTCAATCCGGGCATTTAACAAAACTTCGATGTTTTCATCGGCGGTGATGTCTGCGATCAGGTTGTCCAGAAACGGACCCACTGGCTCTGCCTGCCAGGTTTCCGCCAGGTTGCGGGCCTGGCCGCCCAGCTGTTCATTTTTTTCAACCACGACGGTTTTGTAACCCTGATCGGCAAAAGTTTTGGCCGCCGTCAGGCCGGCTACGCCGCCGCCAATCACCATGGCGGCCTGGTTGATCTTCATTTTGGGTTCTACCAGGGGTTCGTGCAGCGCGACCTTGGCCACCGCCATTTGCAGCAGGTCTTTGGATTTTTCGGTGGCTTTGTCCATATCGTCTTTGTGCACCCAGGAGCACTGGTTGCGGATATTGGCCATTTCAAAAAGATATTTATTGAGGCCACCGTTGATCAGGGTTTCCTGAAAAAGGGGCTCGTGGGTCTTGGGCGTGCAGGCCGTCACCACCACCCGGTTGAGGTGGTGCTTTTTAATGGTGTCTGAAATCTGGGTCTGGGTATCCTGCGAGCAGCTGAACAGGTTCTGCTCGGCATAGACCACATTCGGCAATGTTTTAGCGTACTCGACAACCGCGGGCACATCCACAAACCCGGCGATATTGGTGCCACAGCAGCAGACAAAAACACCGATGCGCGGCGGCTCGCCTTTGATATCAATCTCTGCAGGCAGCTTTTTGGTTTTGGTCAGGGTGCCGCGAGCATCTGCCAGCCGGGTGCCGACTTTTCCGGCCGCCGCACTGGCATCGATAACCGACGATGGAATATCCTGCGGCTCGTGGAAGGCACCGCAAACATAGATGCCCGCTCGCGAGCTTTGAACCGGGTCAAAGCTACCCGCCTTAGCAAACTGATAGGGATTTAAATCGATGTCCAGTTTCTGGGCCAGCGTAACAGCCTTCTCCTGGGCGCCTAAACCCACCGACAACACGACGATATCAAATTCTTCCGCCTGGCTGTGGCCGGCCGCATCGACATACCGAATGCGGTGTTTGCCGTTTTCACCCATGGGCTCGACATGGGTAATGCGCGATTTGACAAAGCGAACGCCCAGGTCGTCTTTGGCCTTGTTGTAGTAGCGTTCAAAATCTTTGCCGAAGGTGCGAATGTCGATATAAAAGATGGCCGTATCGAGACCGTTGCTGCTATGCTCTTTGGCCAAAATGGCCTCTTTGACAGCATAGGTGCAACAGACCGCCGAGCAGTATCCGCGGGCGCCGATGTGAGTGTCGCGGGACCCCACGCATTGCAGCCAGGCAATTTTTTCAGGCTCGGTTTTATCCGAAGGCCGCACCAGATGCCCGCCGTAGGGCCCGGAGGCCGACAGGATTCTTTCAAATTCCAGGCTGGTGACAATGTTGGGAGATGCTGAATAGCCGAATGTGTCGTAGGTGCTCGGATCAAAGGCCTCGCTGCCGGCGGCGATCACTACCGCGCCTACCTTCAGGGTCAGGTCGGATTTTTGATCTTTGAAATTGATGGCGCCGGTCGGACAAAATTTTTCACAGGCTTTGCATTTGCCTTTCAGAAAATAAATACAGGTTTCGGCATCGATGGTGTATTTGAGCGGCACCGCCTGGGCGTACTGCACGTAAACGGCTTTGCGTTTGCTGAGTCCGCCGTCATAGGCATTGGATACTTTCTTAGGGCATTTTTCCGCACAGGCATTGCAGGCAATACACTTGTCCATATCGACATAGCGCGGGTGTTGGGTCAAATGGACTTCAAAATTGCCCTCTTCACCGCTGATGCCCTGCACTTCGGTAAGGGTGAGCAGTTCGATGTTGATGTGCCGGCCGACCTCGACCAGTTTCGGCGATATGATTCACATGGCACAGTCATTGGTGGGGAAGGTTTTGTCCAGCTGCGACATCATGCCGCCGATGGAGCTCGAACCTTCCACCAGGTAGACATAATAGCCGGAATCTGCAAGATCCAGCGCGGCTTGCATTCCGGCGATCCCGCCACCCACGACCATGACTGCGCCTGTGCCTGATTGCGACATAAATTACTCCGATATGAGAAAGGATGTAATGTTGGACAGATCAATTTCATTTTTAGAAATTCCCAGGGTTTTATCATCGATGCCCATACTCAAGCCCAGCAACTGCGGATACAATATGGGTGCAATGGGTTCGCCGTTATTTGATTGTGCGGCCATTCGCTTTTGCACCCCGTCAAACTGCAGCTGGGTATAGGGGCAGGCGGTGCAGATAAATTGAGCACCGGCTTCCCGGGCGCTGTCGATCTTTTTTTGAGCCATGTCCATGGCCAGCTGATCGTTGATGCCGGTCAGAGGTGCGCCGCAGCAATCCAGTTTGCGGGCCCACTCTACACTGAAGGCACCGGTGGCCTCCACCAGCCGATCAAAAATTTTGGGTGAAACCGGATCGTCAAATTCTGTCACCGTGCTGGGGCGCAAGGCATGGCACCCGTAGCTGACCGCTATTTGAAGACCGCTGTATGCTTTTGATATTTCTTCCTTTAACCGCTTTAAGCCCACCTCATGATAAAGGACCGATAATAGATGTTTGACCTGGATTTTATTTTTATATTCGAGGTTTTCGTGTGTCAGGGTGTTGTTGATGTCGGCTTGCAACTCCGGGTCCTGGCTTAAAAAATGTTGCGCACGTTTTAAACTGCCGTAGCAGCACTTGCACATCACCAGCATGTCCAGGCCGGATTGTTCGGCAACCGCCAGGTTTTTAGCAGCCGAAAGGACATAGGCCCGATGGTCGCTGTTGCGCACCGGATACCCACAGCAATTGAAGGCAGTCTGCTCAACCAGCTCGATGCCCAGCCGCAAACACACCGCAGCGGTGGCATCGGCGTATTGCTCAACGCGCGCCGGGATGTTGCAGCCATGAAACAACGCAAATCTCATTTAGTTATCTCCGGAAATGGCCCTTTTTTCGCCGAGGGGTGTTCTCCGCGTGTTTCAGCCCTCGACGTACTCTAAGTATGCCTCAAGCTGAAACCCCTTGCCGCGCCATAGCTTTAGCGACGGCGGGTTGTGCGGCCTACCTCAGCGAAAAAATTGCTCATTTCCAGTTCTATTTACCACGCTGGTTGCCATTTTGGGCGTTTTTAATAACCAATAACAAATAACGGATAACTATCCATCGAGCCCTATTGTTCGATGGATGCGACCGAGAAGTTTTTCAAGCGATACAAAACGTCGCACACCTCCACCTGCTGGGGGCAGTTTTCCTGGCACTGGTAGCAGGTCAAACAATCCCAGATCATGCCGGCGCCGGCGGCCATCTCACTTAATCCCAATCCCAAACTGCACATGATCTGATGCGGCAGCAGTCCGAGCTCCTGTTCGGGGTCATCATAGTTGGCAACCACCGGGCATACCGTTGTGCAGCTCTGACAGCTGAAGCAATGGACGTAGGTGCGGTCCTTAACAGCCGCGTGTGCTTCCGAATCGGTTTGCACATTGAGCGGTATGGGTGTATCCGGATCCATCAAATTAACAAACTGGCCGGATACGGCCTGGCGGGCCTTATCAATCGGGTCAGCGTAGCTGTCGGTTGCAAGTGTTTGCTGAACGATCAATCCCCGGGCAAATGAAAAGGAGCTTAATACATGCGGCAGCGGCGGGCCCTCTTGCAGCAGGGATTCGCGTACACTATACCATAATTCCTTTAAACGGATACCGGACGGGCAGCGCACCGTGCAGCGGTCGCAATTGGTGCACAGGTAGACGCCTTCCTGGATGGCGCGCATCTGCGGTTCAGCCAGTTTTTTGCCGGCCGCCAATTTTTTTAGCAACGTCATTTTTTCAGAAGGTAAAATGTACACGTTGCCGATAGCCTCAAAAACCATGGCCGCAGAGCAGTTGAGGCTGCAGCTTCCACAATGCGTGCAGGCGTCCAACTCGATGATCTGGCGGGTGACAACATTGGCCGGTCTTGATGTCGCCGGTTCCATGACCCGGTTGGTCATCAGGCTGATGGGGGTGGCAAAAAGGTGAAACATCTTGCTGAACGGCAAATAGGCCAGCCCGATGAAACAGGCGATAATATGCACGTACCACAGGACGGTGACACCGTCACGTTCATCCAACCATAAAACCACAGGCTTGATGAGCATGGCTGTGGCAAAACCGGTAAACGCATAAGGGGCCGATGCATGACAATCCAGGCAGCTGCTTTCATGCACTTCACGGCCGGCTTCCAGCAGCTCCTCGTCAAAGGGCGCTTCGATATTCGGTGAAACGGTGCCGAATTCTTTTACCCAGAGTGTTTCCAGGGCTTCGATTTCATCTTCATCATCCAGGCCGGCATAGTCCTCGACCATTCGTATAAATTCGTTGTGGGAAGCAATTTTAAGGCCCAACAGGGCGATTCCGGACAGCATAATAACAGCAACGATCGTAATGGCATAATGGTCCATGCCGCCGGATCGAAGCCGCCGGGGTTTTACAAAGTATCGCCGAACCACAGCCAGGATCACACCGACAAGGACCATGGCACCGAAAAAATCCCGCAGAAAGAAAAATGGATTTACCGTAGAATAGTATTCACTGAATAGCGCTTCCGATATCACCGATTCGAGGGCGTGCATGAGCAACAGCAGCATAAAGCCGTAAAATATCAACATGTGTGCCAGCCAGCGGGAAACGCTTTCTTTGAAAACGCGGCGTTGTAGCAGAACATCCAGCACGACCGCTTCAAGGATGCCAAGGATCCTGGCGCTGAATATGACAGCGGCCATACCGCTGACGGCCGATTGCAGCCGCTGTGCGGTTGTAATGCCGTTTCCCAAAATGCCGATGTTGCGGCGAAACCAGGTTGAAATCTTATAGGTTAAGCCCAGGAGGAAAACGACAAGAGAGGTATAAAAGAGATAATCAAACATTGTCCGGCGACATCCTTATACACAAGGCTTGAAAGATGTTAACAGGCTTTATAGCCGGGGCATCGAATTAAACTCAAAGCGGAACAACACAAAGGTGGAGATTCAGAGTTATATTGCAAGCTGTGAAATTGGATCGGTTTTTCTGAATTTTATGTTTAGAAAATACAGAACATTCAGAAACGAGCCCCAATGACTTTCTGGGGATCAAGACATTTTTTTTTGAGAAGCCTTTTGGGCCCAGTCTTTTTCCATTTCTTTTTTCCACTTGGGACTGCGCTTGCGTTTCTGTGCTTTCTGGATCACTTCCGGAATCAGCTGCAGCAGCCGTTGTTTATCGATGGGTTTTTCCATAAAGGTATCCGGGCGGAAATATTCATAGTCAGGCCACTGGCTGTAGTTGATATCCAATTCATCGCCCATGGCGGATATGCCGATGATGGGCGTATCCTTCATGTCGTCATCGGAACGCACCTGTTTGCAAACTTCAAATCCGGAAAACAGGGTCTCCATCATAATATCAAGCAGAATCACATCCGGGCGCTCTTTATTAATTAAATCCATTCCCGATTGGCCGTCTTCTGCCGTATGCACCTCAAAACCATTTCTTTGTAGAAAGGTCTCCAGCGTAAACAGTAAGTCCTTGTTGTCATCGATTAAAACGATTTTGAGGTTTTTGCCCATGGTTAGCTCCTTTTGGCATCAGGTTCTAAGATTGATAACTTCCCGAAAGCCGGATTGAACAGTCGCTATACCCTAGTTAAGCACTATGATATATAGTATCAATCGTCCGGCTTCGTCAAGTGATTACCGTCATTTTATCTTAAATATAATGGTGAAACGAGTGCCCTCTCCGGGTGCCGACGTGACCTCGATTTTACCGCCATGGCGGTTGACAACCTTTTCGACTACAGCCAGGCCCAGTCCGGTACCCGAACTGCCCTTGGTTGAAAAAAATTCTTCATAAATATTGCGCAGGGTATCATCATCCATGCCGATCCCATTATCTGCAACTTCGAAAATAAAATAGTCATCATCCAGCATGTCTGTTTTAACAGTGACGGTGTGCTTCTTTTTTTGTCCGTCATTAAAGCACGCTTCCAATGCGTTCCAGATCAAGTTGTTAAGCATCCGCCGGATGCTGGCGATATCCAGACGCGCCTCGGAAATGGTATCATTGATTTGCGGTTTGAGCTCGACATTTAAACTGGCGGCTTTATCGCGAAATAAGGCCAGCGAATCTTTGGCTAGCTGTCCGGGTGATACGCGCTCGTATTTTAACGGCCGGTCTTTTGACGAATACAATATATTTTGAACCACATCGGTAATCTCAAATATATTTTTATTGACGATATTCCATCCTTTGTGGGCCATCTCAATATCGTTGTCTCTGAAGCCTTCGTCAACGACGTAGGCACCACCCTGCAATCCTTCCAGTATGTTTTTAATACCATGGGATAACAGGGCGATGGATTGACCCAGGGTGACCAGCTCCTTACGATCCTTTTTCAACTGGGTAATGTTGGTGGCCAACTCGATAACGGCTGTGACGACGCCGTTTTTATCGATGATGGGCGCAGTTTGAATCAGAACCTGCGAAACACCACCACCGGCCAGCGTCACATTCTCTTCGGTAAGGTGTGATCGTCTGTCTTCAAAGGTCTTTTGGACCGGGCAATTGGGGCAGATCTCCGGTGAGCATTTATATACCACATGACATTTTTTACCGGCGCCGTCACCAAAATCCCGTATAAATTTAGCGTTCACATAAAGAAGGTTCAGATTGCGGTCCTGAATGGATACGTAGCAGGGAAGATGATCGACCAGCTGATTTAGATTCATTCCTGGAATCCTGTTGGTAGCTGGGGAATTGTTTTCAGAGCGTTTCTTTTTTGGGGCCATATCAGATCAACCAGAATAGGAGGAATACCGCCGGCAGCGCCTGACGAATTGCGCTCTCACTATAGCTAAAAGGACCTGATAAATCAATTGCATTCAGGTCTTCCGATCAAAAAGAACTTGAATTATCGCAAACAATAATTTACCTATCAATTCATCAGGTTTGCCGGTTGCCGGTTTAGCCTGTTGCGCCGTTTAGAAGGAATAGATCTGATTTTATTCAACTCGCAAACGGGCTAACGGGTAACGGGCTCAACCGATTAATCTAAAAATGAAAGGGTGATCAAGCCATGAATGTCAAAGAATTTGTAGACCGTTTTAAATTACATGTGGCTGCCGGGCAAAACGAGCTAAATCGACAAATTCAAGGCGGGTATTGCGGGGATCTGTTAAGTGATGTTATGGCCAATGCGCCCACCGGTTGTATCTGGTTGACAGTGCAAACCCATCAGAATATCGTCAATGTGGCCGTTTTGCATGAGATGGCGGCGATTGTGCTCACCGGGGGGCAGAGCCCCGACCAGGAGACCATCGATCGCGCTAATGAAGAGGGGATACCACTGCTGATGTGGCCGCATTCGGCATATGACCTCGCCGGCCAGGCTTATGCCGCCGGCCTGGTGCATCCATAAGGATTAACGTTGTTTTCAGGACCAATGCATCTATGGTAAATGCGCCCTAAAGCATGGCATGTCCATATGTATTTCGCCGAGATAGCAATGCCCGCAGGCGAAACAGCATAAGCGCTTTTCGGCTGCAGGCATTTTAAAGGCAAATTTCAATGGCGCTGCCTGCGCCTCTATTAAATTCTTTTGATCCCCGTGGAATACTGCAGTGTTGAACCGGATTCCATCGGCATCCCTTTTTCGAGTTTGGCGAGATCGTCTTGGATCGTTTTAACCTCGCTTAAGATGGCTTCCAGGGAGCTCTGATGTTGGGCAATCCTTTTTTCTTCGATGATCTTCCGTGATTCCAGCTGCTTTAGCTGATCGCGCAACTTGCTGATTTTTTCGCCCCGCAGCGTGTCATTGATGCGGTCCATCAGATGACTGTGCTTGCCTTCAGGATTAGTGATAAAATACCAGGTTTTGGTTTGGAAGCTGTACCAGGCTTCTCCGGATACATGCTTGCCTCTTAAGCGAACGCCTGCTTTCCAAACCCTGAAGTCACCCTCTTCTTTAGGAACGCCGTGGATGCGCGCCTGCCTGCGGCGCCCATCCTCACATTGAACCATCTGTTTTTCCATAATCGTTCTCCAGCAAATTTTTACCAAGGCCGTGTATTCTTATGCCAGGACTATTGGAAAAAGGCAATAGTCCACTTTTCACCAAAACAATTTTTTAAATGAGCAGGGTGCCGGAAACCAGATATTCGATGGCACCCTGCTAATATGAATATTTAAGCGATCGGTTCTGGCTTTTGAGGTGCGGTGCTGCTGCCACCATTTTTCAGACCGCCCATGGCCTTGGTCAGCTCCATTAACACGCCCAGCCCCTGGCGCGCTTCTTTGCTGGACAGAGCCCCCAGCATGCCAAATGGCCCCACCGGTTTGGCTTGATCCAGATCCACTTTTGACGGCAGAGCCGCCATTTTTCCCAAAAAGGCCTGGGCCTGTGGATTGCTGAGGCTTTGGGCCAGCCCCAGAAGCGCCACCAGTCCATCACCGATCTGTTCGACGTCATCAGGACTGTATGCGGCTGCAACTTTGGCACGCACATCCAGCGTCGATTGAATAATACGCAAAACGCCTTTTTGCTCGAGATCATCCAGGTAGTTGATCAGCTGCGGCACCGATGATTTGAGCAGGGGCTCGATGGTGAGCACAAAATCTACGATGTTTTCCATCTGTTCCAGGGCGAATTGCATGTGCTTTACGCTGCGTAAAAAGCGCTTTCCCAGGGATAGCAGGTCTTCGAGCTGAAAGCCGGATTCCACATCTTCCAGCTCGCGGATGAGCAGCCGAAATGCCTGACCGCTCAAGGGGATTAAATCTTCTCTGAGCTCGTTGATGCCTCTGGCCGATGCAGATACCGGCGCCAGCTGAGCCTCGATGCGATCCAATCTCTCGAGAATTTGTTCTTCGGTTGTCATAACGGCCTCCTTATGCTTGGGTCATGACGTGGCGCATTTTACCTGCCATTGTCATTTGTTGTTCCAGTGGCAATTCCACACCCTTGAGCATCATGTTCCAATAGACCCACTTGAACATCATTTTGCCCCAGTAGTTCATGTAGCTGTCGCCCAGCAGGCTGAAGGGCCCCAGGCCCGGAAAAGGAAATTTGCCGGGTAGCGGTTCATATTCATAATTAAAGTCGATCAAAAACGCCTTTTCATGCCCCGAGCAGATAAAGCAGGTGGCATGACCGTCAAAAGTCCCGCGGGGTTCTTGACCGTCGATTTCACGCAGTAAATTTTCCACCACTGTTTCGGATTCATAGTGGGCCACCGCACCGGCCTTGGAAGCGGGTACATTGGTGGCATCGCCGACAACGTAAATATGGTCTGCATTTTTAGCTTTGAGCGTAAAATGGTCGGTGTCGATGAATCGCAACGGATCCTCAAGGCCGGAGCCCTCAAGGAATTTGGCACCAAAATTGGGCGGAATCGCGATTAGTAAATCGTAGTCCACTTTTTCGCCCTTGTGCGACTCAATGGTTTTCTCATCGGCATTGACCTGGGCAATGTCGAAATTCGGGGTGACGTTGATGTTTTTTTGAATGGCGATGTCGCCCAGTATGCTGGAGGCAATCGGTTTTGAAAATGCACCGGCCATGGGGGTAACCAGCTCCACTTCCACGTCACCGCGGGCACCCTTGCTTTCAAAAAACCAGTCAGCCATAAAAACAAATTCGATCGGGGCCACTGGGCATTTGTAGGGTAACTCAGCGATGTTGAGCACCACGCGCCCTTTATCGAAATATTTCATCTTTTCGTGCAGTGCCAGTGCGCCTTCCAGGGTGTAAAAATCATGAATGTTTTTGCGCCAGTCATCCATCATACCCTCAACTTCTTCAGGCTCGATACCGCAACCGGTAGCGATCACAAGCCAATCATAGTTGTATGAGCCCTTTTTGGCCTGGACTTCGCGTTTATTCGTATCGAGTCCGACCACTTCATCCAGAACAAAATCAACGCCTTCGGGGATAAACTCTCGTTTGGGCTTTTTGCAATCTTCCTCGGAATAGACACCGAATGGGATAAACAACCAACCCGGCTGGTAGTGGTGGATTTCATCATTATCGATGATGGTGATCTGCCACTCTTTGTTGCTTAACTTCCTGCGCAATTGGCTGGCTACCATCGTTCCACCGGCTCCTGATCCTAATATTAAAACCTTTTTCATAATATCCTCCCGTTTGTTTTAGCGATTGACTGAAAAAAATTAATTTTAAGATATCTAAGGTAGTGATGACTTTAGTTAATTCAAATAGCATTTGAGCAAAAAACGAACTCCGGCCGCAATCTGATGATGATATCAGCAAGATTTGCGTCTCTGTAGGTCTGCGCTCGCGGGCGCCTATACATCCTTCGGTGCATTGCCGTTGATCAGATCGGATATAGTGGTTGCATCCAGCTTTTCATACAGGACCTCGGTTGCTTCGCGCCAGGCCACGCGCACCTGGCAATCATCGGACATGGGGCATTTTTCGGGAAAGCTGACACATTCCACCAGATCGGACTGTCCCTCGAACAACCGCACGATTTGCCCCAGGGAAATATTTTCCGGCTTTTCAGCCAGTAGATGGCCCCCTTTGGGACCCCGCACGCTGGTCACCAGCTTGGCCTTTTTCAACGGCCGAATAAGCTGTTCGAGATATTTGACCGAAATATCCTGACGTTTTGATATTTCGCCGATTTGAACCGGGCCCTGGTCCTTGTTGCGGGCCAGATCGACCAGGATTCGAGCCCCATAACGGCTTCTTGTGGATAGTTTCATGTATTATTACCCCTGTTTTTCAGAGTTTTACAATCTATATAATTTTAGTATGAATTAACGGTAAATGTCACTTGTGTCAAGCAAAAAAATACATTTTTTTAGAAAAAAATATTCGATGTTGACGTCTGTTTTTTTGTCAACCAGAACGTCCAAAAATTAAATCCCTGCTACCAAACCAGCATGATGATCCTTTTATTGACATGACCGCTATCGGGTTTATCATTAGACTATTACGATAACTACGCGATCTTACAAATTGATGTGGAAGGAGAAAGTTATGGATGTAAAAGATTATTGTCATTCCATAGAAAAAGAGCTGAACGGCTGGAAAGCGAAAATGTACAACATGGTTCGCAAAGTCGATAAGCTTCGCGGCGCCGACAAGGACAATCTTGCTGCCCAGGTTGAGGATCTGCACATACATATCGAAGATATCGAACGGATCGTCAATACATTGCAAACCGAGTGCCCGGCGGATTTTAGCCCCCAGAAACAGGAAATCGATGCATCACAGGACCAGATGAAAAAAAAATATGATGATGCCATGGCGGCTGTGCTGCAATTTTAGCGGGGGGTCAGGTCTAATCTGGCTTGCCTTAAAATTAAACGACAATGTCGTAACGAAAATGCAGAGTTCATTAGCATGCTCAGGCGCATTTAAATTTGATTTCTTATAGATTGAATCGGTGCGTTTGGAGGTAAAACCGTAGTGGACCGCAAAAAGCAAGATACATGTAAAATAGATTTCCATGATCTAAGTTCAATAAAGGCCCGGTTACCCGATATTGCTGAAGACATTGTTCGCAGCTGTACCGATCAGGAGTGCTACACGCACGTCGATTACGAGCCAATTCCATCCAAAGAAAGCGTCATTGAAATCATCAATCGCCTCAGAGAGATCCTTTTTCCGGGATATTTCAGCCGTGTCAAAATCGATCCGGCCAATTTGAAATACGCTGTGGGGCAATCAGCGACTTCCCTGTTTGACCTTCTCTCCGAGCAAATCTGCCATAGTATTCGGCATGATTGTTTGCGATATGATCAACCCTGCAGCGAATGCGATGAACAAGGATACCGGATGGCGCTGCAGTTTTTAGAAGCGATTCCGGCCCTCCGTAAAGCGCTGGCGGCAGATGTGCGCGCAACCTACGATGGCGATCCGGCGGCCAAAAGTTTCGATGAGGTCATTTTCAGCTATCCGGGAATGTTCGCCATTACGGTTTACCGGGTTGCTCATCTTCTATTCAACATGGGTGTGCCTTTGCTGCCGCGAATTATGACCGAATACGCGCACAGCACCACCGGCATCGACATTCACCCGGCCGCGAAAATCGGAAAAAGCTTTGTGATCGATCATGGGACCGGCGTGGTCATCGGCGAGACTACCAACATTGGCAACAACGTCCGAATTTACCAAGGGGTAACTTTGGGCGCCTTATCCATTCCCAAGGGTGCCAGTGACAAATTCAGAGGCAAGAAACGTCATCCAACCATTGAAGAGGAAGTCATCATATATTCAGGTGCTACCATTCTGGGGGGTGAAACCATTATCGGTGCCCGTTCGGTCATCGGGGGCAATGTATGGCTGACGGAATCGGTGCCACCAGATACCACCGTTGTGATTGAAACTCCGCGATTAATTTATAAGTCGAAAAAGCAGAAGCAGCTAAGAGAGAAGCTCAAGGCAGCCCATTAATCAAGATGATGGTTATTAGTTAATTGTTATTCGTTATTTGTATTGCAGTCTTATCTTTAGCATCACAGCGCTAATTATATATTCTCCATCGCTACATCGGTTGGTCGCTAATGATTATTCATTTTTTCTTGGATCGTTCTATTCAACTTTTCATTAACCAATAACGAATATCCAATAACCAATAACCAAAAAAGCGCAGCTTTTTTATGGGAGGTCGGTTATGAAATATCATTCCACGATCAGCAGCGCCATCGGGTCGACGCCGCTGATACAGCTGAATCGAATCAATGAAGGCCTGCATGCAAAAATACTGGCCAAACTCGAATTTTACAATCCCTTGAATACCGTCAAAGACCGCATCGCAGCCTCGATGATTGCCGCCGGCGAACTGGATGGTTCAATTACCTCAAAGACCCTGATCGTTGAACCCACCAGCGGAAACACGGGCATTGCGCTGGCCTTTATCTGTGCCGCCAAAAATTACCGTTTGTGTCTGACGATGCCCGATACCATGAGCATCGAACGACGCAAACTGCTCACCCACATGGGGGCGGAGCTGGTACTGACCCCAGGTGCGAACGGTATGCCGGGGTCGATTGAAAAGGCGCGGGAGATAGTGGCGTCTGAAAAGAATTCATACATGCCCAATCAGTTTAAAAATCCGGCCAATCCCAGAATTCATCGCGAAACAACCGCCGAAGAAATCTGGCAGGATACCGAAGGCGAGGTCGACATTCTGGTTGCCGGTGTCGGCACCGGCGGTACCATTACGGGGGTATCGCAGGTCATCAAACCGCGCAAACCGTCTTTTAAAACCATAGCGGTGGAGCCCGCCGATTCTCCGGTGCTTTCGGGCGGTCAAAAAGGACCGCACAAAATTCAGGGAATCGGCGCCGGTTTCGTGCCGGATGTCCTGGAGCAGTCGCTGCTCGATGACGTGGTGACCGTTTCCAACGATGATGCTTTTGAGACATCACGCCAGATGGCCAAAATGGAGGGGATCGCCTGTGGGATCTCATCCGGTGCGGCGGTCAAGGCGGCTCTTGAGGTGGCCAAGCGCCCTGAATCCGGCGGTAAAACTATCGTGGTGATTATCCCCAGCCCGGCGGAGCGCTACATTAGCACACCGCTATTCGAGGATTAGATATTTATCCTTATTACCTGAACGGGCGGGGGTTAACCCCGCCCCTACGTTTGTCAATTTGTAGCAAATGTAGGGGCGGGCTTTATGCCCGCCCGATTATGTCTTTTGGACCGCCATGGCGGCTTCCATCAAGGCTTCGGCAAAGGTTGGATGCCCGTGCACGGTGCGGGCAATATCTTCAGAACTGCCAGAAAATTCCACTGCCAACACACCCTCGGCAATCATATCGGCTGCCCTTGGCCCGATGATGTGTACGCCTAAAATCCGATCGGTTTTTTCATGGGCCAGAACCTTAACAAACCCCTCCGTCTCCCCCATACAGCGAGCACGTCCCACACCGGTGAACGGATATGTTCCCGAACGATAGGGAATATTGCGTTCCTTGATCTGTTCTTCGGTCAAACCCACACTGGCCACTTCCGGCCAGGTGTAAATGATAGACGGGATGGCATCGTAATTGACCTCACCCGGTCGCCCGGCGATGATTTCGGCAACCGCGATGCCCTCAGCCGAGGCTTTGTGTGCCAGCATGGGGCCGGGGATCAGATCGCCGATAGCATAAATTGAAGAAATATTGGTCCGATAGGCATGATCCACCTTGACACATCCGGTGTCTGCATCGGTTTCAATCCCCACCTGGTCAAGGCCCAGACCGCTGGTCAAGGGTCGCCGCCCGACACTCACCAGTAGTTTATCACAGGTGACGGTTTCCTTCTTACCCTTGGTTTCCAGTTCAACCTTGATGTTTTTGGCCATTTTTTTGGCCCGGGTGACCTTTGAATTCATGTGAAATTTAAATCCCTGGCGTTTGAGAACCCGCTGCAATTTGCGGCTTACCTGGCCGTCGGTGCCGCCGGCAATGTTCGGCAGCATTTCAAACACGCTGACCTTGGCACCCAGCCGCAGCCAGACCGACCCCAGCTCCAACCCGATATAACCGCCGCCGACGATACCCAGGTGTTTGGGGACGGCGTCTAATTTTAACGCATCGGTGGAGCTGATAATCTGACCTCCGTCAAACGGCAGATCCGGTAAAGACATACTTTCACTGCCGGTTGCCAGAATAATGGCCTTGGCAGAGAAGGTGGCTTTTTTCTTTTTTTTGGACGAACCTGACGGCGGTTTGACCGACACTTGATCGGGCGCAACAAGCTGAGCCGTGCCTGTTATGATATCAACTTTATGACCCTCAAGCAGCCTTTTGACATTTTCGGTCAGATCCTGAACCACATTTTCTTTGCGGGCCATCATCGCCGCCAGATCCAGGCCGATGCGACCGGTTTTGATACCGTGATCGGCAAACTGGCTTTTGGCGAGCTGCAGATATTCACTAGAATCCAGCAGGGCTTTGCTGGGGATACAGCCCACATTCAAACAAACACCCCCCAGGCGAGGCGCTTTTTCAATACAGGCGGCTTTCAAACCCAGCTGGGCGGCGTGCACAGCAGCCACATAGCCACCGGGCCCGCTGCCGATAATGATTACATCGTAGGTGCTGTTTGCAGCCATAATTAAATCTCCATCATCATGCGTTCCGGGTTCTCGATACATTCCTTGATGCGCTTGAGAAAGGTGACGGCCTCACGCCCGTCAATGATGCGGTGATCGTAACTGAGCGCTACATACATCATGGGCCGGACAACGACCTGATCGTCGATCGCCACAGGCCGCTTATCGATACGGTGCATCCCCAGAATTCCGCTCTGGGGCATATTGAGTATGGGTGTGCTCAACAGCGAACCGAATACACCGCCATTGCTGATGGTAAATGTTCCGCCCTCCAAATCCGACAGTTCCAGCCGATTCTCTTTTATTTTATTGACAAAATCGATAATGGCCTGCTCCAGTTCGGCAAAACTGAGTTGATCGGCATGACGGATGACAGGAACCACCAAACCTTTTTCGGATCCAATGGCAACACCGATATGATAATAATGATGGTAGATGATGTCTTTATCATCGATATAGGCATTAACATCCGGAAATTCCTTGAGTGCTTCCACACAGGCTTTAATAAAAAATGACATCATACCCAGCGAGATGTCGTATTTTTTCTTAAATCTCTCTTTGTACTCGGAGCGCAGCGCCATCACCCGCGTCATGTCGATATCGTTAAAGGTGGTGAGCATAGCCGTATTTTGCTTGGCAGCGAGTAGATGGGAAGCAATGCGCTGGCGGATCGGGCTCATTGGCTTGCGCGAGATTTCTTCCCGAGCGGCTACGGGTGTTTCAGCTGATGTTTGCGGCGCGGTTTGGCTGGGTTTTGGAACCGAATCATTACTTGGGGCCGTCGCCGGCGGTTGCGACCCTTCTAAAAACAGGACAACATCTGACTTGGTGATGCGCCCGGCTGGTCCGCTTCCGGGAATTTGGGCCGGATCCAGATTTTTTTCGGCAATCAGCCGGCGCACGGAGGGTGCTAATCCATCCAGATTCGGCGATGGTTTTGCCGGTGCTGATTCGGGCTGCACCGGCGATTCTTCCGGGGGCGATGATGCGGGCGCTTCCGGAACCGGTGGTGCGGGCGCCTCAGGAGCCGGTTCCTGAGGTTGTTCGGGAGCGGCGGCCGGCGGTGGTTCCTTTTTGTCCGGGGTGTCTGCGTCCGCTGGCGGTTCAGCAGCTTTCGGCGCCGCCGCGGTGTCAATGGTGCCGACTACAGCGCCAATGGCAACGGTTTCGCCTTCCTGAACTTTAATGGCGAGTATGCCCGCAGCTTCAGAAACAACCTCGAGAGTGACCTTGTCGGTTTCGATCTCAAAAAGCGGTTCGTCTTTGTCTACTGTATCGCCGTCGTTTTTAAACCACTGAGCCAGCAATGCCTCTGTAACCGATTCGCCCACGCTGGGGACCTTCACTTCAACTTTCATCTTGTCTCCTGCTGTCTCATTAACAAATTATCAGATAACCCTACACCATGATAATATTAAACAGCTGCTGGCTACTGGCTGATAGCTGCTGGAAACTGACTGCCAGAGGCCAGTGGCAAGGAGCCAGCGGCCAGTTTTTATCCGGCGGCGGCCTTGCCTTTACTTTTACGGACCGCCGGCGGTCCCAGGGCCTTGGCGATAATTGCCTGCTGTTCCAATTTGGCCAGGCTGGGAAAACCGGAAGCCGGACTGGAAGATG
>JAHEIW010000225.1 GCA_024639185.1 Deltaproteobacteria bacterium
GTCTATCGCTTCACCGATCAAGGGGTTTTTCGGCACAGAATCGAACCCGGCAACAAAAAAGAAGCCGCTCTGGGCCCTGAAAAATGGACGGATACCGGCGAGTCTTTTTATCCCTATGATCTGGCGCGACTGGGCTGCAGCGCTGTAACCGAAAGATCATTGCTCGTCTATATCCTTTCAGCCGTGGCCGATGGCCGCTTAAAAGACCCGCTGGCCTGTTGTGTTTTCGGCAAAAGGCAGCTGCATCACGTCCGGCTGAGCCAGCACGGGCAGGTACCTCTGGACGTCAATTATATCGAAAAAGGTTCGCAGGCAGCGGTCCGCAGACAGGGTACGATCAAAGCCCTCAAGATTGCCATCGCAACCGAACCCATGGAATCCAATTTAGATCAGCCCGAAAATTTTTCCTTTTTGGGTTTTCGTAAAGATATCATCATTTACCTGGATCCCGCCGCGGGTCTGCCAGTTCAGGTCAGCGGGGTGATACCCGGAGTTGGCAACGTACACTTAAAGCTGCAGACTGTCAGCTTGAGCCACAGACCGAAATGATATTCTATCCGTCACGACCGGCGGTAAAAGCGGCGGTTTGGATGTTTTCATTGCTTGACTCTGAATAACGATTGTGCCATATGACGCCGACGACGTTGTCAAACATGTTTCGAATTTGATAGATGGCATTATGAGAAATGATCACATTAAACACGCATAAAAGGCACCCGAATATCATTGTAAAAAAATGGTACCATCTTTGGTTCGGGCTGCGAAGGGGTCTGACGCGAGAGGTTGAACTCATAGATGGTGAACGGCGCTATCGGTTCCGGTGCGAAACGCTGCGTGAGTATTCCAGGTGCGCAAAAATGTTCGTCAAAGAACCCGGCACATGCGAATGGATCAAAAATGAACTAAAACCGGGGCAAATATTTTATGACATCGGTGCCAATATTGGGGTGTACACCGTTTTGGCTGCCAAAATGACGGGTCCGGGCGGAAAAGTTTTTGCTTTTGAGCCGCATAGCGCCAACTTCACACGACTGTTGGACAACATTGTCGTTAATCATCTGCAGGAGATTGTGACGCCCTGTAATATTGCCCTCAATGATGAAAGCAATTTTTTCGCGTTCAACTATTTGACCAGCGGAGTCGGAACCTCCAGCAGCCAGCTGGCTTCAAAGCAGGCTGCGCCGGGCGCCAAACAGGACAGCGAAATATCCGAGCTGAAATATTCATCCTCTCTTGACAGCCTGATCGGAACGGGAAAATTTGCTACTCCGCACCACATCAAGATCGATGTTGACGGCAACGAGCGCCTGATTCTGCGCGGAATGAAAAATCTTCTCAGCAGTCCTGAACGCCCGAGGTCCATTCAGGTTGAAATCGACAAGCATTCGCAGGAAGAGATTCCGCAATTTATGGAAGCTCATGAGTACATAGCATCAGAGAAGCACCATACGCGCGCCGGAATCAAGCGCATCGCCCGCGGAGGTGCGGCTGAAGATAACACCTTCAATATGATCTTTCGATTGAAGTAAACCGAAACGTTCTATAGTGGTTGTCAAAAAAACGTTCCGATTGCGGAACGCTTTTTTGCTACAACACTTATACCGCCATCCTTTTTTTGCGTTATTCCGAACAATAATATGACAAGCGGTAAAAAATGGAATGGGTATTATACAGGCGGCTGCAGGCAAATAGCCGAATGGCCCATCAACCCCCTTTGAGCAAGGGTCTGATGACGGTATCTTTAAACCAGCGAATGGAATCAAGCGCTCTTCTGCGAGGCAATCTTTTCATGTAATTCGACGAATACTCGGGTTCAATGACCGGACTCGGGCTCAGGTTCCAATCGTCACAGTCGTAACCGATCACCGTCATGTAAGTCGTATAGACAGGCTTAAAAATGTTAATATCCTCTTCAGTAAACCAGTGGCGCCAGTCACCGGTCGCCTTTTTACGGACGACCTTCGCTTTTCCGGTCGATTTCGGCACCTCGCCATCGGCCTGAATCTCAAATCCAAGATATTCATTTAAGGCAGCAAACTGCATGGCTACCATGTCCTCGTACTTGAATAAGATCCAGTCACTGTCAAGACTTTTAACAAACGCCGCCATCTGCTCGTAGCGGATATGTTCTTCTTCGACAACTTCCTCGACTGATCGCGGCCAGCCGTTGAAGCCGGTATAGCGGCATATCTCATAAAATGGAACCGAGCCGGGATCTTGCTCTTTTTTCAAAACCAGCTCAAGATGCGCCTGGTATTGTTTCTTGCTGCCCAAATAGCCCCGGTGCCAACGGTACAGCATGCGGCTGACAGCCGCATCCCGCGGATCGCGGGCCATCCAGATTTTGCGATCGTAGTGCACATGTTGCAAATGGTTCCGGTAAAGTTCAAAACTTTTGCCTTTGCGCTCTTCGTAGGTATGTTTGTAAACGGCGTTTTCATAATCCCCTAAATATTTTCCAGGTTCGCCTCCTGAAAACGCCTCGCAATTCGGCAACCCACCGGCCACCTTGTACACCAGGGCCGTAGTTCCCGACTTTCCAGTTCCTAATATAAAAATTCTCATGCAATGACTCCATCTGCTTTATAAGGCGCAAGCGACTATAGGATATCAATGGATGGGTGTCAAGCACTCTTGCTGCCCGCAGACGCTGGTACCCACTATGGGTCGTATGATCCCACAATTGTCTTCAGTCACGGATGATAAAAAATTGACCAAAGACGCGCTCAACCTGCAGTCTGCGCGAGTCACCCAGCAATGCCTGGAACCGAAATACCCGCTCTTGCACGTCTTCCAAAGAAATAAGGGGATAACGATGGCGCTGAAATTCCGGCCGGTTATGGGATCCGGGCCGTGAATCCTTATAGCGTTTGATCGCGGTGCGTACCGTCCATAACGACCAGCCGGCGATGCGCCGGCCGATGTCCGGTTTCGGCATTCCCCGCTGACCATTAACCATATGATCAAGCCCGTCAACGATGCGTTCACAGGCCAGTGGTCCATCCTGAGCAGCCAGATAATGCTGAATGAGCTGTCTGCGGTCATCACCGCCGGCGGGTCCAAGTTCACCGCTAAGGATTTTTTTGAGCGTAACCTGTAGTTCATCAATATCTAAACAGGTGTGGCTTATCAGGTTCGGCAACCGGTAAAAACCAAAGTCATAGGCTTCGTCAATTGAAGCCCGATAGGTAATGGCCGGCACTCCCATCACATAGGCTTCAACACCGGTGGTGCAACTATTGTGAACCAGGGCGCGCGCTGCCAGCAGCCAGGTAACGACATTACCTTCGTTGGTGACTTTTATGCGCTCGCAGCGATCGGCGATTTCATGATAAATGTCCTGACTTTCGGTCGGATGCGGGCGCACAACAATCTTATGCGCCGGAAAAGCCTTGTCTAAAACAGGGATCATGCGCTGAAAATCTTCAAATATTGACTGTTTATGATCTCGCAGGCCTTCGGCATATTCACGACTCATCCCTTTGGCCGCTCTGCCAAACTTTGGAATTTCATCCGCATTTTCTACCGGCTGAAACAGGTTCTGAACCGGTGTAAAAGCATTGACGTGATTAAAATTGGTATTCACGAGGATGAAATCACCGTATTCTTGTTTGAGCTTTTGAACGTCCTTATCATAGTAGGCATGCAATTCCGGCCGCAGAAGGTCGTTGCGCGGATTGCCGGTAACATCGATAACGGCATCCTCCGGTAGACGGGGATAGCGGCGCCACAACGCCGCATTATCCTCACCCCAGGCAAAAAACCGGGCAACATGCGCCATTGCCTCCGGCGACAGGCGACGTGAAAAGTATGTTTCATCCGGCAGGTGTACGAGCGCCTCCTCATCCCAGGCGACGATTTCATGACCGAGGTGGCGCATGATCCGAAACATCATGTCGCTGGCGCCGGTGATACTTTTGGAAAGATAAATACCTCTGGGAAAGCGGGTGATATTGAAATGAAATTCCCGACGCGACCCGATATAAGACGGAAACCCGCGTCGTGCGGCAACACAGGCCAACAAGAGCTTGGGATCAAGCTCTCTTACCTGATTTTCAACCGGTATGAGTAATGGTACTTTCTGGGTCATCATATTCATAGTGTTCGGTTAGCGTTTACACATAGGACACAGATTAACACAGAATTGTTTTGGCTTTAAATATAGTTTTTAGGATCTGTGACCATCTGTGTTTGTCTGTGTCCAATAAATTTTCAAGCCTGTGGTTCACCGAGGGCTTCTGACGGACTTATTTTGAACATCACGTTGGATATCTGTTCCACCGTCAATTGTTGACAGTGGCCGCGCAATTGCTGAAACTGATTTAATTTTGCATGCAAATTCTCCAGCGAAATGCCCGGATAGCGGTGGCGCTGAAACTCGGGCCGGTTATGGGAACCGGGAAGGCTGGACTTTATGCGCTTGGCCAGATGCAACCCACGCGCCAACACGCCCCGCTGCAGCCGATTTTTTAATGGTAGCTGACCGGCCGGTTCCAATTGCTGCGCAATCGTTTCGATAACATTCATCATCCGTTCACATGCCAGCGACCCGTGTTGGGCTGTCAGATATTGGCCGATTAAGACTTGACGCTCATCACCATTTGCCGCACCGACTTGGCCACCTAAAATTTTCTTTAGAAGGTCTTTTAGCTGTTCAAAGTCAAAGCACTGATGGCTCATCTTATTCGGTAAAAC
>JAHEIW010000226.1 GCA_024639185.1 Deltaproteobacteria bacterium
CTTGGACACCATTTCATCAAAGCTGACCGGATAGCAACCGTCGAAGCAGGCGCTGCAAAAATGCTGTTTGGGATTTTCAAGGCCGGTGGAATTCAACAGGCCGTCAATGCTGAGGTAATGCAGCGAATCCAGGCCCAGATGATCCTTGAGTTCGGCAACCGATTTGCGGGCTGCGATCAGTTCCCCGCGGGTCGAAAAATCGATACCGTAGTGGCAGGGGAACCGGTGCGGCGGTCCGGCAACCCGCATGTGCACGCGTCGAACCCCTAATTTTCGCAGAGACTTTACCCGTGTTTTAATTGTGGTGCCTCTGATAATGGAGTCTTCAATAATAATCAGATCTTTGCCCTTGAGAAGCTCTTTGACCGGATTCAGTTTAATCCGCACCCCGAAATCCCGCATCCCCTGGGTGGGCTGGATAAATGTTCGGCCAATATAGTGATTGCGAATCATCCCCATTTCAAATGGTATGCCGGATTCTTCCGAATACCCCAGGGCCGCATAGGTCCCGGAATCGGGAAACGGCATCACGAGATCAGCCGCCACAGGCGCCTCGCGGGCCAGACATCGCCCGTGCGCTTTGCGTGTTGAATAAACATTTTGACCGTAAATGGTACTGTCCGGCCGTGCAAAATAGATAAATTCGAATATGCAAAACGCCCGCACTGGCGGCGTCGGCAGCTGAATACTTTTAATGCCGTCTTCACCAATAATGACGATTTCACCGGGATCGATTTCACGGATAAATTCAGCTTCGATCAGATCAAAGGCGCAGGTTTCAGAGGCCAGCACATAGTTGCCGTTCAGTTTTCCCAGACACAATGGCCGAAAGCCATGTGGATCTTTAATGCCGATGACCTCACCCTTGCTGGTCAGCATAATGATGGAATAGGCGCCTTCCAGCCGCGAGACCGTTTTGATTAACGCCTGCTCAAATCCGGACCTAAGGTTTTTGACAAAAAGATGCAAAAAAATTTCACTGTCCATAGTGGACTGAAAAATGGAACCGGCTGCTTCGAGTTCATTTTTTAGCATATGCGCATTGGTAAAATTGCCGTTGTGTGCCACCGCATAGGACTTTTTCCGATGGCGAACCCGAAAGGGCTGGGCATTGGCTAAAATGGAGCTGCCGGTGGTTGAATAGCGCACGTGGCCCACAGCGCTGCCACCATCCAGCCGTGACAGGTGGTCCATGTCAAAGACATCTGATACCAGCCCCATTCCCTTATGTTCGCTAATCTGCATCTCTTTGGCAACCGCCATACCGGCGCTCTCCTGCCCCCGATGCTGCAAGGCATACAGGCCAAAATATGTCAGCGCAGCGGCTTCCGGATGTTCGTAGATGCCAAAAATGCCGCAGGCTTCACGGGGCTTTTCATCATCGAAACTGGAGATTTGAAACTTGACACGAGATGCTTCTTCTATCTTCATTTAGCTTGGTGCTCCTTATTAACGCATTCAAGTTTCCGCATTATATTCCTGGATCGTTTTGACGGCCATTTTCTTTTGGCGCAGTGTTTCAATAGCCTTAAAAATCGCCATGCCACCGGCTGTGGTGGTGGCATAAGGGATTTTATAGCGCAGGGCGTTGCGCCGGATATAGTAGCCGTCGCGCCGGGTTTCACCACCGATGGAGGTGTTGATAATCAGCTGGATCTCGGAATTTTTGATGGCATCAACCACATGCGGGCGGCCGACGGATACTTTGTTGACAGCCTTATTGGGGATTCCGTGATCAGCCAAAAATTGAGATGTTCCATGGGTCGCCATTATATCAAATCCGGCATCCCGATATTTTGCGGCCACTGGCAATACGGTTTTTTTGTCAGCGTCGATCACGCTGATAAATACCGTGCCGCTGGTCGGCAAATTCTGACCGGCGCCCAATTGGGCTTTGGCATAAGCCGACCCGAAGTCTGAACCGATCCCCATGACTTCCCCGGTGGATTTCATTTCCGGACCCAGTAAAATGTCTACATCCGGGAAACGATCAAAGGGCAGCACCGCCTCTTTAACCGACAGGTGCGCTGGGACGATTTCAGCGCTTAAACCCAGCTCTTCCAGAGATCGACCCAGCATCACTTTGGTCGCCAGTTTGGCCAGGGGCACACCGGTAGCCTTACTAACAAAGGGAATCGTGCGCGATGCCCTGGGGTTCACTTCGAGTACATACAGCTGGCCGTCTTTGAGGGCGTACTGGACATTCATCAGGCCCACCACCTTCAGTTCGCTGGCCATCGCTTTGCTGGCCTGGGTGATGTGGTCGATAAATTGCGGTTCAATATTGACCGGCGGCAAAACACAGGCCGAGTCACCGGAATGCACACCCGCTTCCTCGATATGTTCCATGATACCACCGATAATTGTGGTCTGCCCGTCGCAGATGGCATCCACATCAAATTCAAATGCATCTTCGACAAATTTATCAATCAGAACCGGATAACCCGGTGAGGCTATGATCGCCAGACGGGTAAAATTTTCCAGCCCGGCCTTATCGTAAACGATTTTCATAGCCCGTCCACCGAGCACATAAGAAGGGCGCACCACCACCGGATAACCGATGGTTTCAGCCACTTTCAGGGCATCATCAACGTTTAAAGCCGTTCCGTTGGCCGGCTGTACCAAACCGAGCTTGTTGAGCATAACCTGAAACAGCTTGCGGTCTTCGGCGCGATCGATGCTATCAGGCTGTGTTCCCAGAATCGGAACTCCGGCGGCATGCAGCTCAACTGACAGATTCAGCGGGGTCTGCCCGCCAAATTGAACAATGACGCCCATCGGATTTTCGGTTTCCACGATGTGAAGCACATCTTCATGGGTCAGGGGTTCAAAATACAATTTGTCAGAGGTGTCGTAATCCGTGCTGACCGTCTCGGGATTACTGTTGACCATGATGCTTTCGACACCTTCTTCGCGCAGCGCAAAAGAAGCATGCACGCAGCAGTAGTCAAATTCGATCCCCTGTCCGATGCGGTTGGGCCCGCCGCCCAGAATCATTACTTTTTTGCGATCCGATACCCGGGCCTCGTTTTCCAATTCATAGGTGGAGTAATAATAGGGGGTGGCCGCCTTGAATTCAGCTGCGCAGGTGTCCACCAGTTTATAGACCGGCCTCAATCCTAAATCCGCGCGCCTTTTTTTGATATCTGATTCGGCAACACCCGTTAAGTGCGCCAGCTGAACGTCTGAAAAGCCCCACTCTTTGGCCTGTTTGAGCTGCGCATCCGACAGTGTTGCGCCGGCGGATTGAATTTGCCGCTCCAGGTCAACAATTTGGGCAATCTGATGAATAAACCACGGATCGATCCCGGTCATTCGATAAATCGTGCGCACCGGAATCCCCATTAAAAGCGCATAGCGCAGATAAAAAATGCGTTGGGAGTTAGGTGAGGTCAGTTTTTGCTGGATTTCAGATTGAGATGGCAGCCAGTTATCACTGTCCGGTTCCCGGGCCGGACCTTTACCGTCTGCTCCCAGACCGTAACGGCCGATTTCAAGGGAGCGCAATCCCTTTTGAAGGGCTTCTTTAAAGGTCCGGCCGATGGCCATGGTTTCGCCCACCGATTTCATGGAAGTGGTTAAAAAATCCGGCGTTTCGGGAAACTTTTCGAAGGTCCAGCGGGGCACTTTGACCACACAGTAGTCCAGGGTAGGTTCAAAGGAGGCCAGGGTTTCACCGGTAATGTCGTTGGCAATTTCATCGAGCGTATAGCCCACAGCCAGCTTGGCGGCAATCTTGGCAATCGGAAAACCGGTGGCCTTGGATGCCAATGCGGAGCTGCGCGACACCCTGGGGTTCATTTCAATAACCACCATCTCGCCATCTTCGGGATTAATGGCAAACTGTACATTTGAGCCGCCGGTGTCGACCCCGATTTCGCGCATGATGGCAATCGCCCCGTTGCGCATCATCTGGTATTCTTTGTCACTGAGGGTTTGAGCCGGAGCCACCGTGATGCTATCACCGGTGTGGATTCCCATCGGATCCATGTTCTCAATCGAACAGACAATGACGACATTATCCTGTTTGTCGCGCATGACCTCCAGTTCATACTCTTTCCAACCCATCACCGATTCTTCGAGCATGACCTGACCGATCAGACTGGCATCAAGGCCGGCCCGGGAAAGCTGGTAAAGATCATCGGTGTTGTAAGCCACGCCGCCGCCGGTGCCGCCGAGTGTAAAACTGGGGCGCACAATGATGGGATATCCAATCTGATCGGCAATTTCGCTAACTGCGCCCATGCTCTCGGCAATCCCGCTTTGCGGGATACGCAATCCAATGTTGGTCATGGCCTGGCGAAAAAGATCGCGGTCTTCGGCTTTTTTGATAGCCGTCGTGGAGGCACCGATCATTTCAACGCCGAATTTTTCCAGAACGCCCTTCTGGGCAACCTCAATGGCGGTGTTCAGGCCGGTCTGTCCACCAAGGGTCGGCAGAAGGGCATCGGGTCTTTCCCGTTCAACGATCAGTGAAACCGCTTCGGGTGTGACCGGTTCGATATAGGTTCGGTCAGCCGTTTCCGGGTCCGTCATGATGGTGGCGGGATTGGAATTGACCAGGATGACTTCAAACCCTTCCTCTTTGAGTGCCTTGCAGGCCTGGGTTCCGGAATAATCGAATTCACACGCCTGGCTGATGATAAT
>JAHEIW010000227.1 GCA_024639185.1 Deltaproteobacteria bacterium
CCGCACGGTTATTTTACCTTTAAACCCTCCCAGCGCAATCCCGTCTTTGTGGCCACCGGCACCGGGATTGCACCATTTGTGTCTCTTGCGCGGTCCGGCGTAAAGAATTTTACCCTGTTTCATGAAGCCAGAACTGCAGATGAACTCTACTACCAATCCTTTTTTGAAGAAATTAAATCATCATATCATTCTTGTTTGCCAGCGGCTAAAACCGCAATGCCAAAACTCGAGGGGATGTTTCAAGGTCATGTCGCCGACTGCATAAAAGCGAATCTGCCGCGCAAAACATATGATTTTTATCTGTGCGGGCACGGGCAGATGATTCGCAATGTTACCCTCTTAGTTGATGACTGGTATGCGGGATCACATGTTTATACGGAAGTATTCTTTTAATTGGCTATTCTTTAAATGCCTCGTCCAAGTTTCGAAGGACCAAAGGATCACGCTGCGGTATTAAGTTATCAAGATTTCGGGAGAACGAGGATCAATGGCAATTTTGGGCATCCTGACCTGTGAAATTCTGGAGCTGGAATTTGCCAGACTTTTGGCAGCCGACAGAGAAGTGAACCGTATTACGGTTCTTGAAGATGAACGCTCCGCTAGCTTGATTGCAGCGCTTGAATCCATAAAAAAAGACAACTTAAAACGGATCCCCCACCTGGAAGCGTTTACCCCTGCTACCGAAAGCCCGCTGGAAGTCCTGGTCGGTGTTTTAGAGTTGGCCTTGCACAATCGCAAAGACACCCTTCAGCAAGGATTAATTGAGGCCGCAGCTGCAATTGGACCCCATGTGGATGCCCTGCTGCTGGGATATGGTTTATGCGGTAACGCATTGGAAAAACCCGAAGAACTGCTTTCCGATGCCGGGGTGCCCATTTTTATCCCCATGGATGAGGATCATCCGGTTGATGATTGTATCGGTCTGCTCATCGGTGGGCGTGAACGCTATTACGAAGAACAATGTGAGGTAGCGGGGACGTTTTTTATGATCCCGGGCTGGACTTACCATTGGAAGCGCATGTTTGAACAGGAGTTTGGCAATCTGAGCCCTGAAATGGCCAAATGGCTATTCAAGAATTATGAACGTTCGCTTTTGATTTCGACGCCCATTATGCCCCTTGAGGAGATGCAACAAAATTCAAAGGCCTTTAATGAGTTGTTCGGTCTGCGCAGCGAGGTTTGCAAAGGCACCCTCGGTATTCTGCAAAAGACCTGGGATACGGCTAAAGGATACCTGAATTCAACTTGAAGTGGTTTCAAAATCTCAGATTAGGTTCAAGGGCTAAAAGTTGCTAAAGTAAACTAAAGCTTGGGCCTCAAGCAAAGACGCAAAGACCTGAAGGTTTTTTATTGTTTAAACTAAAATTCTTTGCGGCTATTAGACGATTTCCATATTTGAGATGGTCGTGTATTCCAATATACCAGTATTCCACCATTCCCATGGGGACCAAGCCCATAATTTGTATGGTAGTTTATATGCCTGATGAAACCGAAACGAAACGTTTTATCTATCCGACCCAGGGCGTATGCCCGCCTGAAATTCATTTTAAGCTCCACAAGGGCAACCTTGAGGAAATCCGTTTTGTGGGGGGCGGCTGTCCCGGTAACGCTCAGCTGGTGGCGCGTCTTTTAGAAGGAAAACCGCTGGCAGAAGCCCTGCAATACCTCGTCGGAATTGACTGCCGCAGCGGAACCTCCTGCCCCGATCAACTGGCTACTGCCGTTACCGCCGCTAAAAACGGCAACCTGACGCCTGCCGAATCTTTTCGGGTTCATGCCGACGCCTCCAGCAGATGCCGCATTGGCCTTATCAGTGCCATCGAAGGCAATTCCGCCATTTTCCAAAAGCTTATGCAACACATGCAAGCCAGCGAAATAGACGCCTGCTATTGCCTCGGCAACCTGACGGGGGATTCTGCCCGCAACAAGGATTTGATTCAGAATATACGCAAACACGACATTATTGCGGTTCAGGGGCAAAGCGATTGGCGCTATGCCCACGGCCAAGAAACAAAAAGCATGCCGTCCCTCGATCAAAAGGACCGGGACTGGCTGCTGCGGTTGCCCCAGGTGCTGAGCTTTAAAATGAAGCACAAAAAAGGTGTTGTCTTTTTTGGTGATTATATTCAAAGACTTCCTGATTATTCTGACTTTGAACCCTTTGCCCTGGAAATGAATATGGTGTGTGGGTTGACAAATTTTATGCAGGATGAGACCGTTTTTCCGGCCCTGGAGGCGATGATACCCCAGTTTCGAGCCGATATTATTATTTTTAGCCAGCTCAAACGCTGGGGACACTGGCATATCGCCGGAAAGGATTTCATCAGTCTCGGGCCTGCATCGGACGCAACGGGATTATCCTGGGGTCAGCTGGAAGTGGATGATGAAAAGATCGATTTTAAGATCATGCAGGCTGAAACCAAAGGAGGATGATTTGAACCAACCTGTGTTGGTGGATGTGCTTTTGACAGATTTTAGACAATGAGTCGCCTGTGTCTATATGGCGGAATCGGTAAAGGTTTTACCGCAAGACATCCAGGAAATTATCGAAGTGCATGAATGGGATATGCGCACCCGTGAAGGGGTGCAGCGCTTTCGGGAGCTGAAGGCCAAGTCCCTGCCCAGCGTTGCTTTGGATGGTGAACTGGTTTATGAATCACTTATCCCCATGCAGGAAGAACTCATCGACGAAATTAGCAGACGGTATAAGGAAAAGAATCAAGATGAATAATATCTATCTGGAAGATGTAAATATTGAAGGCTTTAAATCCTTTTCAGAAGAAACCAACATGAGTTTTCAGCCCGGCATCGGTGTTATCATTGGGAATAATGGTGTTGGAAAATCAAATATTCTGGATGCGATTGTTTGGGCGCTCGGTGAAAATGATCTGGACCGTATCCGCTGTTATGAAAAAGAAGAATTATTTTTTTCCGGCAGCAAGGACTATCCGCCGGCTCCTAAAATTCGGGTGGAGTTGATGCTAAAGCAGGGCGAAAAAAAAGACGAACCCGGCATCCAATTAGGCCGTGAACAAACCAAAAATGGGGATAACCGGTATTGGATTGATAAAACCAGCTATGAACGCGAAGCTTATCGTGAAAAATTAGATACCTTTAATCTCAGGCATTGTCTGACAACCATCATTCGTCAGGAACAAATTAATGACATCATTCAGCTTGACCCCTGGCAGCGGTTTGACGGCATCCGGCAGGTGCTGGGCCTGCGATCCGAAGAAGAGACCGTTGGATACCTCCAGGATGTCATTGGTCCCTTATTTCAGCGCTATATGGCTTATCTGATACCGCTGGGTGAGGTCGGGCTGGATGTGATTTCAAAAGATGGGCAAAAGGGATTGGAGATCGAAGTCAACCTCCCGGGCAATCGCTTGCGCAGGGCGCATCAATTGTCCGGCGGTGAAAAATCCATTACCAGCCTGGCGTTGAAGCTGGCGATTTTTCATCAACTTGAAAGCCCTTTTTTTCTGCTGGATGAAGTGGAGCCCTCCCTGGACTATACCAACCACAAGTCGATGCAGGCCTTTCTCAAAGACGTGGCCGACAGCAAACAGCTCATAATGATTACACACCTGCGAAGCACCATCGCATTGGCAAATACGGTGCACGGGGTCAGAACCCGCTGGGACGGATCTTCCTTTATGAAGTTTTATTTTGTGATGGATGAAAAGCTGCTCAGGCTTTATAAATGTTGTTGAATGGTATGCCGTCCCAGACCAAACTTATAAAATTAGCATCGGCCATGTCATTTCCTGAAAGGCGATATGAATGATAAGGTGCCGGTGCCCCGATATTTGGGATGAGACCAGCGCGATGGGCCGGCCCGAACCTTTGGGTGCAAATCATCCCAAATATCGGGTCACTGTGTCGTTTATGGGAAAATCTCCCACATATCGCCTTTCAGAAAATAACATGCCCGTTTGCCGATCTTAGCGCTTCTTCAAAAGGGCAAACCGGCCTGAGCTATAATTTTGAAATGCCTCATACTGCCTGCTATGGCCATAGTTGATTCTATAAAATGATTACGATCGAAGAAATTAACGCCGCTAAATATGATGTGAAACCGCAGTTTTCAAAGCTGCAGAATATATATGGCGGTTTACCCGAGACCCGCTGCCAGTGTGAACAACCCGGCGTGTGCTGTGCGTTTTTGCCGGAAATGACCTGGCTGGAAGCCCTGCAGTGGATCGGGGTCATCCAAGAAATGCCTGCTGGTGCCCGGGCCGGGATTCTGTCGAAGTTTTTGGAATTTTTTCTGACCAATCCCCTTCGTCACAGCGCATGTCCTTTTCTTGAAAAGGGCGCCTGCGGTATTTATGAATGGCGCCCGTTTGCCTGCCGAGCCTATGGCTTGTGGAGCTCCGAATTCGGCAAAGCGAGGACCCAAAAAAGCCGTCAGGATCGAAGATTATTACTGCAAATGTGGCAAAATTTTGGGCTGCAGCTCCCCCCGCAAACGGTGGAATTTGAAATCGATTATTGTGATCAGGTTCGTTGCGTAATTGAAAAATCGATGTCTGACAGTCAACTCATGGATATTTTGCAGCAGACCTATCGACTCGATCAAGCCTCAGCAGAGCTGCAAGTCAAATTTGAAGCTGAATATCATTCCGACTTTAGTTTTTTG
>JAHEIW010000228.1 GCA_024639185.1 Deltaproteobacteria bacterium
CCGCATCTTGTCGCGGCGGCTTGTCACGGCGAAGTTTTAACGAAGACAGAAACTCCCCCGAGCGCCTGTCCGCCGGCATGTCCGGCGAAGTCTTGACGAAAGGGAGTCCTCAACACACAGTTTTACTGAGCCTTTTAGCTGTGAGCTATCAGCTATGAGCTGGCACCAAAGGTGCTATATTACGGATGTCCCCATTGCTAGCTCAACTTGAATTCACCTCATGTTATTATGCATTTATACTGAACTATAATAAAGGAATGCCTCTTTTTATGACCGTCAAAGCTCCCGACCCTATTATAAAAAATTATGCGGCAGGCCAATCAGTAGGCCAACCCTTTCAACGACGTTCCCGAGTTTCGCACACGCGCAGCTTTTGACATTGCATTTTCAGGTACATATAGTAAACTGATAACAGCGAAATAATCGTTATCATGCAAATTTGCCGGAGGTAAATCAGATGTCAAAAGGAAGAGATGCTAGAAAAAGCGATAAGAAAAAGCCCCAGAAAACTGCTAAAGAAAAGAGACAGGCAAAGCGAGAAAAAAAGAATAAATAATTTGCAACAAGAATAACTCTTGCGGGTGCTTCAGGGTATTGTGAGAGTCCTTAAAAGGCAACTGCGGAGTGTGACGCCCAATTTAGTTTTATATCCCCTAATCCCTCACAGCCAGCAAGTCAACTCAGTCAACAACGTCCCCTATTTTTAGGGCGGCCAAGGTGGCTTTACTGAATTAAAAATCCCGCTCCTAAATTTGGGAGCGAGATTTTTTTGTAACCGGTCTGAGTGACAAGATAACAACAGACAACCTTTTCCATTCATTAAAAACGCCGTTTGCTTATACGACCGCTTGTCTGCATGGGCGCAGAATATGCCTGGTGCAGAATTCAGGGAATAATTCAAATTGGGAGGATCGGGTGTGAAAAAACTTCATTTAAAGACAATTTCGGCCCTGCTGATCCTGACCGCGCTTACGCTATACCACAGCGCCTATCAGGGGCATGCGGCCAGCGACGACGGGCGCAAAATTTATTACACATTGTTAAAAGGCACCATCAACAACACACTGGCCGCTGATTTCGAAGGCGTTTTACAAGAAGCCGAGAAGGCCGATGCCAAAGTTCTTATCCTGGAAATCGATACCTTTGGCGGCCGGCTGGATGCCGCCGTCAGAATCAAGGACAAATTAATTGACAGCAAGATAAACACCATCGCGTTCGTCAATAAAAAGGCAATCTCAGCCGGGGCTTTAATATCGCTGGCCACAAAGCATATCGTAATGGCCCCGGGAAGCACCATCGGGGCGGCCACACCGGTAAAACTAAGCTATTGGGAAGAAAAGCCGGCCAGTGAAAAGATTATTTCCTATTTCAAAAAAGAGATGCAATCAACGGCCGAGGCCGCCGGCCACCCCGGGGATATTGCGGCGGCGATGGTCGATTCCGATCTTCAGATTGCGGGGGTCGTGGAAAAAGGCAAGCTTTTGACCTTAACCACCAAAGAAGCCATACGCCTAAAAGTGGCTGAGTATGAGGTCAGGGATCTGAGGCAACTCTATCAAAAGTTTCAGCTTGAAGGGCGAGCAGTAGAAAATCGCCCGCTAGCCTGGACGGATAAAGTAGCCGAGCTGATGCCCGATAAGAAAACCATATTTAATCCGACATTGCTGTGGTTTCTGCTGGGCCTGGCCCTGATATTTTTGGAGTTTGTGGTGCCGGGTGTCATCCTCGTTTTCTTTGGGATCGGGGCGTGGGCTGCGGCGCTCACAACCTACATCGGCCTGAGCGCCTCTTTTCAGTCCCAGCTGCTGGTATTTGCGGTTACCTCCATTCTGCTTCTGGTGGTCCTCCGTAAATGGATTAAGGGCAAGTATTACGGACATGTGGGCGATGTGCAGGACCAGACTAAGAATTTAGACGAATTTACCGGGCAACGTGTCGTCGTCTTGCAGGAAGTGATTCCAGATAAAATGGAAGGCGCGGTGGAATTCAAAGGTGCAAGATGGCGTGCGGTTTCCGATGAGCCGATCGAAAAAGGTGAAACGGCAGTCATCACAGGTTTTGATGGAATTATTTTACAGGTTCGCAAAAAAGAGGAGGGCTAAAATGGAAAACATCGGTACCATTGTAACAATCGGTATTGTCATACTTCTTGTCATTACAGTTATTAAGACCGCTAGAATCGTGCCCCAGAAGTCGGCTTTTATCGTCGAGCGCCTGGGAAAATACGCCAAGACGCTGGAGGCTGGATTTCACATCCTGTTTCCTTTTATAGAGAGGGTTGCCTATAAGCATTCTCTAAAAGAGGTGGCGGTGGACGTTCCCTCACAGAGTTGCATCACGCGCGACAATATTGCCGTGGAGATTGATGGTGTTTTATACTTGCAGGTAATGGACCCCTCAAAAGCGAGTTACGGTATCGAGAACTATATGTTTGCTTCAACGCAGCTGGCCCAGACGACCATGCGTTCAGAAGTCGGGAAACTCGAGCTGGACCGCACATTTGAAGAACGCGAGAATATAAACGCGGCCATTATCCAGGCGGTTGACAAGGCATCTGATCCCTGGGGGGTAAAGATTACGCGCTACGAAATTAAAAATATTGAGCCCCCGGAGAGCGTAAAAGACGCATTAGAAAAACAAATGAGGGCCGAACGTGAGAAACGGGCGGCCATCGCTGAATCCGAGGGACAGCGTCAGGCCATCACAAACGTTGCCGAGGGCGACAAACAGGAAGCCATAAAGAAATCCGAAGGCGAAAAGATGAAACGGATAAACGAGGCCGAAGGCCGCGCCCAGGAAATCGAACTGATTGCCAATGCAACTGCCGAAGGTATCCGCAAAATTGCCGAATCCATCCAGGCACCGGGCGGGAGTGCGGCGGTCAATCTGCGCGTCGCCGAACAGTACATCAGGGAATTCGGAAATCTGGCCAAAAAGAACAATACCGTGATCATCCCATCGAACCTGAGTGATATCGGCGGCATGGTCGCTTCGGTGACCAGTTTGCTTAAATCTTCTGCCCTAACCTCAGAAAAACCATCCGATCAGACCGAGTAAGAATTATGAGTTCAAATCCAAAAGTGGCTAAAGGGCGTGCGTGGCACTCAACTGTCACGGACGCCCCTTTTCCGTCCCGCAAGGACGCTTGAATCCTAAGCTTTACGATTCAACGCCATTTCAGACATTATTTGCCTAACCGTTCGTTATCGTTTGTTTAAATACGCTTATTTTATTTTTATTAAAGAAATTAAATAATTAACTTGACAGCAATTCTAACTATCTGTATGATCCCGGCAAATTAACAGTGTTCCTGGTAGTAACTAAAAATCACGTAAGCCCCGGAATAACTCCGGGGCTTTTTTTATTGGGACACAGAAAGAAGGTATTAATTGAACTTTGAAACATTTAATTTTCATCCGTCCGTTGCCGCAGGCGTTGCAGCGGCGGGCTATGAAACCCCGACCCCGATTCAGGCTCGGGCAATTCCACAGGTTTTTAAGGATCGTGATGTAATGGGTCTGGCCCAAACCGGCACCGGTAAAACGGCGGCATTCGTTCTGCCGATACTCAATCGGCTGGTGGGGTGTAAATACGGATGCGTTCGCGCCCTGATAATCGCCCCCACCCGTGAATTGGCCGAGCAGATTCATCAGGCTATCGAAACCTTAGGCCGTAAGACGCGCATAAGAAGCGCTACTGTTTACGGTGGCGTGGGAATTAACCCTCAGATTCAGAAACTGAAGCATGCCGATATAGTTGTTGCCTGCCCTGGCCGGCTTCTTGACCATATCAGACGTCATACTATCGATCTTTCCCAACTGGAAGTGCTGGTTGTAGATGAAGCCGACCGGTTGTTCGACATGGGATTTATTCCTGATATCCGACGAATTTTAAAACATCTTCCAATGAAGCACCAGACGCTGGTCTTCTCGGCTACCATGCCCCCCGAAATTCGTCGCTTGGCCGGAGATATCCTGCGAGATCCGGTCACCGTCCAGGTGGGAATCACCGCACCTGCTGACACTGTCAGTCATGCACTCTACCCGGTAGCTCAGCATTTAAAGACGGCGCTGCTGCTAAACCTGCTGGGAAATACCCATACCAAATCGGTGCTGGTCTTTACCCGAACCAAACACCGCGCCAAGAGCTTGGGGAAAAAGCTGGTTGCCGCAGGATACCGATCGGCTTCGCTGCAGGGAAACCTTTCCCAAACACGCCGCCAGGCAGCACTGGACGGTTTTCGCGACGGGACATTTCAGATTCTGGTGGCCACCGATATCGCCGCTCGCGGCATCGACGTTACCCGGATTTCGCATGTCATCAACTATGATATCCCTTCCACCCCCGAGGCATACATTCACCGCATCGGACGGACAGGCCGGGCAACTCGCAGCGGTGAAGCTTTTACCCTTGTTACCGGAGAAGACAAAGATAAGGTGCGCGCCATCAATCGTATTATCGGTTCTGAAATCGAGAAACGCATCTTATCAACTTTTGACTACGGATCAGCAGCGCCTAAGCGTAAAGGCCGCTCGCGGTGGGCAGGAAAACCGCAACGGAAATTATTCGGAGGAAAAAAAGGACGGAACAGAACGCAGTCTCCCGCGAGGGTTTTTATTTAGACAAAACGCTAC
>JAHEIW010000229.1 GCA_024639185.1 Deltaproteobacteria bacterium
CGGCATTCCCGGGCACAGATGGATACGGGGATACGTTTCGTTATGGCTGCAAGGTTGCCGGCTGCACCGTCCATTTTATTGACTACGGCGAAGACACCGGACCGATTATCGGCCAGCGCGCGTTTGCAGTTGCGGCGGACGATTCCCTTGAATTGATCCGGAAAAAGGGTCTGAAGCATGAATGGCAACTGTATCCGCAATGCATCCAGCTGTTTGCCGAGGGCCGCCTGAAAACCGTTAAAAAGACATTTACGCTCCCTAACGGGCGCCAGCATCAACGTACAATTGTTGAAATCCTACCAGAATCATCCTAGTCTGCATTTCCTAAAATGGACAGAGGTCAGATGTCAGAAGACAGATTGTAAAAATGGAAAATGAAACGCCCATTCTGTCCTCTGTTTTCTGTTCTCTGTCCTCTGGGGTTAGAGATAGGAACGTGCGCCCAGGTAACGGGTTCTGAAATATTTGCTGGACAGAGAGGATGTTTTAATATGACTGCCTCTGCGCGGGGCGTGTAAGAATTTATTGTTGCCTGTATAAATTCCGACATGGGAGACCCGGCTGCCGCCGGTTGTCGCAAAAAATACCAGATCGCCCTTTTGCAGCTGACGGCGATCAATTTTTCTACCAACCTTCCATTGCTGCCTGGATGACCGCGGCAGGTCCAGGCCATTCAAGCGATAGACCACCATCGTAAACCCGCTGCAATCAAAGCCGGTCCGGCGGGATTCGCCGCCCCAGCGGTAGGGCACGCCAACGTATTGGCCCGCTGTTTTAACGATTTTTTCCCTGAAGCGCCGACTATCCTGGCGACCATCCTGAAATGTGGTGTAAGCACTTGGTTTGACAATGTAAAATGAATCAATGAACCCCCTGCGCTGCATGCTTTCAGCTCTGTTGCGGGCGGCGGCTTTGGATCTGAAGTTTTCAAAACGCACCTTATACAGCCCTGAGGCGTCAAGAAAATGATAGGCGTCTAATCCCTGGCGCTCCAACTTGGCGGTCAGGCGCACGGCATTGTCGATGTTTGAAAAGGCGCCAACCTGAATGGTAAAGCCCATCCGCTGCAGTTCGGGTGCTTTGGGGATGGCAGCCGTATCGGGTTCAGTGGTGCGCGCCCCGCAGCCGGCCATCAGCATCAGCCATCCAAGGACGCTGAAAGCGACGCATGCCTTAATTGCTAATGGGGTATTGGGTAGCTTTTGGTGTTTCATTCATGTATCCGATTTCAGAGGTCAGATGGCAGGTTTCAGAAAACAGATGACAGAAGACAGAAAACAGATTGCAACTCGGTCATCATGGGTTCATTTGCATTTCTCTGACTTCTGTATTCTGTCCTCTGACCTCTGTCTTCTGCACACTACGGTGCCGCGCCGATCAGAACCTTGACAATAAAAGGAAAGGCGATAAAGGTGCCCAGTGAGCTGCCGAGGTTGGTAAAGACCACCACCAGTAGAATGCGCGTGACGTTGTTTTTCCAGAATCCGCGCACCGAAAGGATATCATCCGGCAGGGCCTCCAGGTCCCTTACTTTGGGTTTGCGCGAAAAGGCTTCCACAAGTCCAGAAACCCATCCGGCCGCAATCATGGGATTAAGTGATGTCAGCGGTGCGGCCAGGATGGAGGACAAAACGGTGACCGGGTGGGCCAGGGCGATAATGGCGCCGATACCGGCCAAAATCCCGTTGGCCAGAATCCACCACACAATCATGTCAGTGCCCGCTTTTTTGCCGCCGTAAAAGAATCCGGCCAGAAACAACCCGATGATGGCAGCCGGAATCAGCCATTTTAAAACGTCGATTGTTTTGTTCCTGGGCGGAAGTGTTTCCAGCGCATGAATGTTGATGTCGCTTTGCCAGTGTTTTTGAATTCCCGGAATGTGGCCGGCACCCGCGACGGCAACGATCTTGTTGCCGGGTGCTGTGCGGATCTTTTTGGCCAGGTACTGGTCGCGCTCGTCAATGAGAATGGATTTTATTTCCGGCAAGGATTTGCCGACTTCCGTCAGCAGCGTTTCCAAAACGTCTTGCTGCTTCATTTGTTCAATGTCTTCTTCTTTGATTTCATCCAGTTGCCCCAGGGAGAGCATTAATTGAAAAATCAGCTTTATTTTGCTCCAGAATCCCATCACACGCCAGGTTCTGGACAGGGTGGTGCGGATATCGCGATCGGCCAGATGAATTTGGGCGCCGGCGGACTCGGCGCTCTCGATGGCCGCTAGCATTTCCTCACCGGGTTTGACATCAAATTGCTTGGCGATTCGTTTTTGGAAGGAGGCCAGCAAAAGGTTCGACAGCAGCAAAAAGGACTTTTTTTCTCTAATGATTTTGACGATATCCGTATTTTGCCAGCGATCTTTTTGCTGAATGGCCTGGAATCTGGACGAACACAGTTCAACACAGACCGTGTCCGGTTTTTCCTCCTCGATTACCGATCTTACCAATCGGGCACTCTCTTTGGAGACGTGTGCGGTGCCGACGAGGATGATATCTTTTTCATCAAATTTCAAGTAGGTTAAATTTGGGTTGTCTGGAATCATGAATTCAGTATATATTCCTTTTGGTGTTTTTTAAAGGCCCAATCAGAACTGATATTGCTGCGCTGACTTTATAATACATTCCACCCTGCATGGCAACAGACAGACGGCCTTTTGCGTTCCTGGTGCTGATGGTATCGCATCATTCTGGATGTTCTGCGATGATAATCTATGATGATAATTTTTCCTGGGAAGGATGGGGTGGCGCGTTGCGCCTGGCCAGCGGTGAGTGCCGGCTGCGCATATTTGATTTGCAAAAGGAAAAGGCTGACGGACCGGCTTATCTCAAACCGATGATCGTCATCGTATCCGATATTCCGGAAAGCCGAATGTCGGTGCGCAGTTGTACCGGCCATATCGCCACCAACGTTGCCCGCCAGTTTAAGATCGAACCGGATCGGATGCTCTTTATCGAGTATTATCCTGAAACAGCCTACGGAGAGGACAACGAGCACATTATCCCTGAAAAATATGATGTGGTGGATTTTACCTGGCATGAAGGCCGGGCCATTGAGCCCAGATGGCGGCCCCTTAAGGCGCCAATGCTGGATGTGATCAAGGAGATCATAAAATCGGATTAAAAGGGTCGGTTGCTCCGATCTATGCGTTTATTGAATTTGTGCCTGCTGATTGGTAAATTCTTCTTCAATCCGTCGGGCTTCTTCATTAGCCCGGCGGGCGTCCTCGACGGCCTGTTTGGCGCGCGCCTGGGCCGTTTCAGCGCGTTGTATTTCTCTTTGAATGCGTTTTCGGAATTGTTTTCTTTTTTCCTTGGTTGAGCCAAGGCGGCGGACATAGACTTCAACTTCCTGCGTAATTTGATCGGCGAGCTCGGCGGCTTCCTGGGCGGCCATGTCCGCTTCGCGGGCACGCTTTTTGGCTTCTGCAACCCGGTTTACGCTTGCTTCCTGCACACGTTCCTGGTTGCGCCGATCTTTTTTATTTTGCAACTCCTGGATTTCGGCAGCCGATTTCTCCTGATATTCCAGTGTGTCTTTGATTTTTGATTTGGACGGTGGCGGGGTGTCAGTCACGTGCAGGTTGCCTTTGTCATCCGTCCAGGTGTAAACCTGTCCGGCGAAAAGGTTGGAAACAAATATGCCCGCCAGCAGAACGCAGATCAAGATTGCTGAAGATTTCATTTGTCCCTCCGAAAAGTTCAAGTATATGCTGAATTCGGTTTGGTGTCAAACCCTTGTGAAACCTATCTCAAAAATGTATCTAACGCTTATTGATCTTGTTTTATTATTAAAGTTTGTTTGCGTCTTTTCTACTTGGTGGGTTGAATCTTTTTTTGACAGGATCTACAGGATTTTGAGGATAATTTTCTTAGTCGCTCTCCAGAAGAGAGCGACTAAACTCAATCCGCTTGCAGCGGAATAAAAATTTTTAAATTTACTATTTAACCTTGTAATGGACGCCTATATTTAAATTTGTCAACACTGTTTATGAAAGCATGTAATATTCGCCGTAGACGATAGGGATCGGCCGTTCTCTTCCGGAGAACGGCCAAAATGAATCTTGATAATCCTGTTAATCCTGTCTAAAAACTTTTTTGTGGCCAAACAATAACAGTAGGAGGTCTATCATGGCACTTGTCATAACCAGTTCGGCATTTTCCGAAGGTCAGGCCATTCCTAACCGGTATACCTGTGACGGGCCGGATGTTTCCCCGGATTTAGCGTGGAGCGGGGTCCCCGATGGGACGGTCAGCCTGGCGATGATATGTGATGACCCGGATGCGCCCATGGGCACCTGGGTCCACTGGGTGCTGTTTAACATTCCCGCCGCCGCGGGCGGTTTGCCGGCCGAAATACCATCAGACGCTGCCCTGGAAAACGGCGCCCGCCATGGCACAAATGATTTTAGCAGATTGGGCTACGGTGGGCCCTGCCCGCCGGGCGGCACACACCGTTATTTCTTCAAGCTTTATGCACTGGATGCCGTGCTTGCACTGGACAGCGGTGCCACCAAGGCCCAGGTGCTTGAAGCCATGGAAGGCCATATTCTGACCGAGGGCCAGTTGATGGGAACTTACAGCCGCCAAGAATAGTTATTGGTTATTCGTTAAT
>JAHEIW010000016.1:0-47229 GCA_024639185.1 Deltaproteobacteria bacterium
ACACTGACACCTTTATTTGAACCCTGAACCTCTGATCCATTTGGGAAATATAGACAAACGGAATCTAAGTCAAGGTCATATATAGAAGCTGTCTCAAATTAGGTTTAGCCCGTTGCTGAGTTAAGATAGGATCTGAGTGGATTAATTTCTTAACAGGCTCAACCGGCTCAACGGGCTAACGGGCTCAACCAAAAAACCTTAGATGCATTTTAAAATGGCTTCTGATTTTGACTTCCGTGGCAAGTTGATTATTTTTATTTTATTTGCTTTAAGAATATGAAATATTTAGCCAACCTATCTTTCGAAAAATTTATTTTAAATTTTTCTGGTACCGTACTAAGGCCTATCGAGTAAGGGGACTGATAGATGCTTCGGGCAGGAGTGGCATAGATGATACTGGCGGCAGTGGTTTCGGTTTTTATTTTGGCACTGGTAGCACCGTGGCTGCAGCGGTTGCTGCCCAATCGAGCGGGCTGGGTGCTGAGCATTTTGCCGCTGGCCTTGACGGTTTTCTTTGCCTTAAAAATTCCGCAGATCAATGCCGGGCAAATCATCATCGAATCACACACCTGGGTTCCCAGCCTGGGCGCCAGCCTGTCGTTTTATCTGGATGGTCTCAGCCTGGTTTTTTCCCTGCTGATATGTGGTGTGGGCACCTTGATTGTAATTTACTCCGGCGGTTATCTGTCCGGTCATGCCAACCTCGGCCGTTTTTATACCTTCCTGCTGTTTTTTATGGCCTCGATGCTGGGTGTGGTTTTGGCCGGCAACCTTATCAGCCTGTTTGTGTTCTGGGAGCTGACCAGCATCAGCTCATATTTTCTGATCGGTTTTGACCACCAGCGGGAATCCGCTCGCACGGCTGCCCTGCAGGCGCTGCTGGTTACCGGAACCGGAGGGCTGGCTTTGCTCGCGGGGATGCTTCTGATGGGCTGGGCAACCGGAAGCATGGAAATCAGTGACCTGCTGACCCGTGCTGATATGATCCGAAGCCATACGCTCTATATTCCCATATTGATTCTGGTGTTGCTGGGCGCCTTTACCAAATCGGCCCAGGTCCCGTTTCATTTCTGGTTGCCGTCGGCCATGGAGGGCCCGGCACCGGTCAGTGCATTTTTACATTCGGTGACCATGGTCAAAGCCGGAGTTTATCTGTTGCTGCGTTTAAGCCCGGTGCTGGGGGGCACCGAGATCTGGCAGCTGACACTCACCTTGTTTGGCGCCGCCACAATGGTGACTGGCGCTTTTATGGCGCTGGTTCAAACCGACTTCAAGCTATTGCTGGCTTATTCAACGGTAAACGGTCTGGGGACCCTCGTATTTTTAACCGGCCTGGGAACACCGTTATCGATCCAGGCTGCTATGGTTTTTCTGGTGGTGCATGCGCTCTATAAAGGCTCACTGTTTCTATCCGCCGGCGTGGTTGATCATGAAGCCGGCAGCCGGGATTTAAGCCGGCTAAAGGGTTTATCGCGCCAGATGCCATTGATAACCGTTGCAGCTGTCCTGGCTGCCATTTCCATGGCCGGGCTACCGCCACTGCTGGGATTTGTGGGCAAAGAGCTTATCTATGAATCCATTTTAAACATCAGCGTATTTCGCTGGTTATTCATTGCCGCAGCGGTTCTGGCCAATGCGGTTTTGCTGGCTGCCGCTGCGATTATCGTTTTACGCCCTTTTTTCGGCGCTCTTGCTGAGCCCCAACCCAATAAGCATAGGCTCTCTTTGAATCTGTGGCTGGGACCCGTGCTGCCCGCCCTCCTGGGGCTGGTTTTAGGCCTGTTCCCGAATCTGGTCGTCAAATCGGCGGTAGCCAGGGCCGTCTCTGCTGTGATGGCGCAGCCGGTGGAGATGCATCTGGCTTTGTGGCATGGACTGACGCCTATGCTGGCTTTAAGCGGCCTGACAGTTGTGTGCGGTGTGCTGATTTATCTGATGCATAACGGCGTGCGCCGCTTCGCACAGAAAGCTGCCTGGTTGGGGGCTCACGGACCGGCGGCCTGGTATTTCAGTTCTCTGGAAAGTTTAAAAAAACTGGCTGGCTGGCAAACACGTGTGCTGCAAAGCGGCTATTTGCATCATTACGTGCTGGCAATCATTCTTACCACCCTGGTTTTGGTCGGCTACACGCTCGTTTTCAAGGGCGAATTTCAATTTTCATTGGAAATCGGCGATATTCGATCGTTTGAACTAATTGTGGCGATCTTAATGCTGGCGGCGGCCTTTGTAACGGTCTGGGTGCCATCACGGATCGGTGCTGTCGTCGCCATGGGTGTGATTGGCTACGGGCTGGCCCTGATATTCGTTGACTTCGGTGCACCGGACCTTGCGATGACCCAGTTTCTGATCGAAACCATGACGGTGATTCTTTTTGTCTGGGTGATTTATCGACTGCCGGAGCTCAAGGTTGAATCTGCCCGGCCCCTTCTTCTTCGCAATGCTCTGGTGGCGGTGGCCAGCGGCCTGCTGATGTCGATTCTGGTACTGGTGGCCCTCAGCGTGCGTGAAGGATCGCGCCTCTCCGGCTTTTTTGCTGAAAACAGTTATGTCCTGGCGCACGGCAGAAATATCGTTAATGTCATCATCGTCGATTTTCGTGCGCTGGACACTCTGGGTGAAATTACGGTTCTGGCGCTGGCGGGTGTGGGGGTTTACACTTTGCTGAAACTGAAACCCGAAGACAGTGAAGAAATTAAAATGAGCTAAAATAAATTAAAATGATAGCATTCCTTAAATTTAGGCATTTTAGGCACTTTAAATTTTAGGCAATTGTCGCAATATCCCTGTAATGTATGTGACAGCCAATTGCTGTTCCATTAATCCTAAGATAAAAATCAAGGATAATCCTCATGCAATCGATTATTCTATCAACGGCAACGCGAATTCTAATGCCGATGCTGCTGTTGTTTTCGGCATTTATTCTGTTTCGCGGACATAACCTGCCGGGGGGTGGATTCATCGGCGGCCTGGTGGCATCGGCCACCTTTATCATGCACAGTTATACCTACGATGTGCAAAGCACACTGGCATTGTTGCGCGTTTCACCACGTACGCTTATCGGGGTCGGCTTGCTGCTGGCGCTGGGTAGCGGCTGCGTCTCGCTTTTTTCCGGCAGACCGTTTATGACCGGCCAGTGGGGAGAAATTCAAATCAGCACGGCGGAAATCTGGCATCTGGGAACTCCCATTTTTTTTGATCTGGGGGTTTATCTGGTGGTGATCGGGGCGGTGCTGACCATTATTTTATCTCTGGCGGAAGGAGATTGAAATGGAAATTTTGGCGGCTGTTGTTGTGGGGGGGTTGTTCGGATGCGGTATTTATCTGCTGATGTCCCGTTCTCCGGTGCGCCTGATCATTGGTCTGGTTTTGCTTTCCAATGCCATCAACCTGCTGATTTTCACAGCAGCCGATTTAATCCGCGGCAAAGCGCCACTGATACCGCCGGATTCCTTACGCGCTGTTGAAGCCACCGCCGACCCGCTGCCCCAGGCTTTGATTTTAACAGCCATTGTTATTTCCTTCGGTGTTCTGGCTTTTGCGCTGGTGTTGTTTAGCCGCACCTTTAAGTCAACGGAGGCAACTTCACTTGATGAGATGAAAACGACGGATACATGAAGCTGTTATTGATATTACCCATATTGATTCCTCTGACCACGGCCGCTTGTTGCCTGCTGTTATGGCGGCACCGCAGCCTTCAGCGCCTGCTGGGTACCCTGGGATCTGTGGCGCATCTTGTGGTGGCGCTTTTATTGCTGTGGACTGTGCGGCAGGACGGGATCTTTGCTACTCAGGTGGGTAACTGGCCGGCACCGTTTGGCATTACCCTGGTGGCCGATCTGTTCAGCGCCATAATGACGGTTTTGGGTGCGCTGATGGGGTTTACCGTGGTCATCTATTCCTTGACCAGTATAGACAGCGGCCGGGAGTCATTTGGCTATTATGCCTTTTTTCATTTGCTGTTGATGGGCGTCAGTGGTGTGTTTTTAACCGGCGACCTGTTTAATCTCTACGTCTGGTTTGAAGTCATGCTGATGTCGTCTTTTGTCTTGCTTGCGTTAGGGGGCGAAAGGCATCAGTTGGAAGGCGCCATCAAATACGTTACGCTAAATTTAATCTCCTCGGCGCTGTTTTTAACGGCCCTGGGCATTTTGTACGGGATGCTCGGCACCCTCAACATGGCTGATTTATCGGTCCAGATCAGCGGTGGGATGCATGCCGGCGTTGTCAGTACGCTCTCCATGCTGTTTCTGGTGGCCTTCGGCATCAAATCTGCTCTGTTCCCGCTGTTTTTCTGGCTGCCGGCTTCCTATCACACACCGCCGGTAGCGGTCTCGGCTATTTTTGCCGGTTTGCTGACCAAGGTCGGCGTTTATACCTTGATCAGGGTGTTTACCTTATTGTTCTCGCAGGATATTGGCTATACGCACAGCATCATTCTGGTGATTTCCGGCCTGACCATGGTAACGGGCGTGCTCGGCGCCATGGCCCAAAATGAGTTTCGCCGGATTCTGTCCTTTCACATCATCAGCCAGGTCGGCTACATGGTTCTGGGATTGGGGCTGTTTACACCGCTGGCGCTGGCCGGATCGATTTTTTACATTATGCATCACATCATCGTTAAAACCAATTTGTTCCTGGTCAGCGGTGTGGCCCGTAGACTCCAGGGTTCCTATCAGCTGGATCGACTCGGCGGGCTTTACCAGGCAGCTCCGGCGCTGACGGCGATTTTTATGATTTCCGCCTTTTCACTGGCCGGCATTCCACCGTTGTCAGGTTTCTGGGCCAAGCTGATTCTGGTGAAAGCGAGTCTGGATATGACCGGTTATATCATTGCCGCCACCGCCCTGGGGGTGGGGCTGTTAACCCTGTTTTCGATGGCCAAGATCTGGGCAGCGGCTTTCTGGGGCGACGCGCCTGAAACGACTGTCGCCGGTAAAGAACAACCCTGGGAAACCTTTAGCTTTTCAGAAAAAATCGCATTATATCTGCCGATGATCCTGCTGGGTGCGCTAACCCTGACGATCGGGCTGATGTCACAGCCTTTTTTCGAGTTGGCCACCCAGGCCGCCGGGCAGTTGCTGAATCCGGCAGGATACATTGATGCCGTTTTGGGGGGGAAGTGATGTGAAACAGATTAACGTGATTTTAGGCAATATTTTTCTGCCACTGGTCTGGATGGCGCTGACCGGCGCTTTTACGTTTGCCAATTTTGCGGTTGGCTTTGCCATCAGCACCCTGGCCCTGTGGCTGATCAGCTCGCCGGCGGATGTAACCCTGATTGTTTATATAACCCGTTTTTTTCGGTTTATTGGATTTTTCTTTTTCTTCGTCTGGGAATTGCTCGTGGCCAATTTGCGGGTGGCCTATGAAGTTTTAACACCGGGTTTCCAGATGCGGGCAGCCATCATTGGCATTCCCCTGGATGCCGAATCCGATCTGGAAATTACGGTTCTGGCCAATCTGATCACACTGACGCCGGGCACCCTGAGCCTGGACGTTTCCCCGGATCGAAAAACGCTTTATGTCCATGCCATGCACGTAAACGATGTGGAACAATTCCGGAAGGATATCAAGCAGCGTATGGAACGCAGGGTGATGGAGGTGTTTAAATGATATTGCAGGCGACCATTAACTATATTGTTTTCCCGTTGCTGAGTTTGACCCTTGTGCTGGGATTCATTCGTCTGCTTCTGGGCCCGACGCTGCCGGATCGCATCATTGCCTTTGAGCTGATATCGATTACAGCGGCCGGTATCATTGTCGTCTCGGCCATCACCACCGATCAGGCCGTTTTGCTGGATGTGGCCAGTGCCTGGGCCATCATATCCTTTTTAAGCGTGATTGCATTTTCGTATTATATTGAAAAATGGAGGGGCCGGCCATGAGTGAGCTTCTGATATCCATATTGCTGGTCATCGGCTCTTTTTTTATGCTGGTTGCCGGTCTGGGTATGTTGCGCATGCCGGATCTGTTTTTGCGGATGTCCTGCAGCACTAAAGCCGCAACGATCGGCGTCGGTACGCTGATGTTTGCCCTGGCGCTGTATTTTGAGGACCTGGGGGTGGCCACCCGAGCGCTGGCAACCATCTGCTTTATATTTCTGACAGTACCGGTGGGCGCGCATCGGATTGGCCGGATTGCCTACCTGGTCGGCGTCCGGCTTTGGGAAGGGACGATTACAGATGAGCTCAAGGGGGTTTATCCGGCCGATGCCTGCATGCCTTTTGGTCAGGAATGCTTGATCCCCGATATGGACGCCCAGGAAGTTAGCACAGATATCGAGGAAAGCCCGAAGTAAATGAGAAAAGCCGCTCCGTTCTAAATCCTTCTGACAGCTGCTATGATGGCTTCCACTGTCGATTCAATGGGCATTCTACCGGTATTAATGAAAAGTTCATAATTTTCAGGATCGGCTATATCGGCATCATATGATTTTCTAACAAAGGCCCCCCGCCGTGCTTCTCGCCTGATCACCCGTCGTCTGGCATCTTCTTCCTTGACACCATAGGCCCTTACAATATTTTGAATCCGGATCTGTAAGGGGGCGATCACACGCACACTGAACCTTTCCTTTTCCGGCAAAATAAAATTGGCACCCCTGCCGACGATGACCGCCCGGCCGTGTTGTGCAATCGTGTTGATGACTTTTAAAAGGTGCTGCATGTAAATGCCGGGATAGAGATATTGGTTTTTATACAGGGAGGCAATAAAATCTTCGATCCCGGATAGCCGCTCCTTTTCAAGCGTATCGATAATGCTGGCCCTTATCCTGGCGCTTTTGGCGATCCCCTGAATGATATCACGATGAAAATAATCGAACCCCAGATGTTTGGCCACTTTTTGAGCGACGAGGCTGCCGCCGCTACCCGGCTCCATGCTCACGGTAATAACCGGAACGCGGACTTCCGGTTTTTGGTCCGCTTTAGCAGGAGGGATTTCCCATTTCCTGATTTGTTGTTTTACAAACTGCTCTAACGATTTTTCTTTGGCGGCCATTATCATGTCCTCGTAAAAGAAAAAGCCCGGCCATCAACCGAACTTGATCCAGGATTGGGTATCATATCTTAGGGTTATTTACCCGCTGCGGTTTCGATATAGTGTTCGATCAGTCTCTGTTCATCTGCTGCAGTGATTTCATCGGGCAACCTTTTTTCTGCTAACACAATGGCGGAATCAATTAGCTCGGAGCGGATTTTATTTCTGGCTTCAACAATCTGATTTTGGATCTTTCGCTGAGTGCTTTCCAGCAGCATCCGGCTTTCCTGTTGGGCCTTTTCAATAATTTGCTGTTTTTTGGTTTCACCGTCCTTAATGATTCTTTTTTTGATCTGGTCAAACCGATCGGTGCTTTCATCTAATATGTTATTGGCTTCTTTAACTTTTTCAGCAGCCGCTTCCTTTTGCTGTTCATATTTTTTTATCTGATAATCGATCTCTTCGCGACGGTTTGCCAAAAAGTCTTTGATCGGTTTGCGGCCAAACTTAAACAGGACAAAGCCGATGATCGCAAAATTTAACCATCGCATAATCAGATCGAACATGGGGCGCCAGTCAGTGGTTGCCTCGGCTGCCAGGGCATCGGGACAGCATACCAGCAGTGCCATTATAGCGGCAAACACATAGCCGCTAAATGATATGAAGTGTTTTTTGGATCTCATGATTCCCGACTCCGATCCAGAACCGCGGCTATAATCTTTTTTGACAGGTCCTCGGCTTCCATCTGGACTCCCTTGCGGGCGGCCGCAATCTGGTGATCGACTTCCTTTTCAGCCTCGATCTTCATGGTTTTGGTCTCTTCGCGGGTAGATGCGATGATTTCAGTTGCCTGCTGCTGACCTTTGGCCGTCAGCTGCTCCCTTTGCCGGGAGGCTTCATTTCTGACATCATTTTCACGTGTTTTTATTTGATCGGTCAGCGTTTCATACTCGCTGTGGGCCTTGTCGATATCCTGCTGGATGTGGTCAATGTGCGATTTTCTTTCATCCATGACTTTGCGCAGCGGGCGAAACATAATGCGGTTGATAATGAACAAAAAAATCAGAAAAGAAATCACCTGAACGATTAATGTTTCGTTGATGCTGATAAGCGCAATATTGCTGATAATCTGCATGGTTCGTTTTTCACTCGGGTGGCGGTTATTCGTCCGAAATTGACGTCGAACGTGCTTTTCATAGAATTGGTGGCGTGTCGGTTTTAATTCACCACAAATAAAAGCAACAGCGCGACAACCAATGAATAAATGCCGGTTGATTCGGACACCGCCTGTCCTACAAGCATGGTTCGCGTCAGCAGGCCGGCTTCTTTAGGATTTTTTCCGATGGCCTCACAGGCTTTGGCCGCAACCATACCCTGACCCACGCCCGGTCCGATGGCACCCAATCCCATGGCCAAACCGGCACCGATAAATGCCGCTGCTTTTACAATTTCTGCTCCTTCAATTGCCATTTTTTCCTCCTTATGCGAAATTTATTAAAAGTTTTGAATGAATTGGATTCTTATTTTAGTTTTTCATTTAGACAGGATTAACAGGATTTATTCATTTCTTTCTCAGTTTCCTGAAGAAACTGAGAAAACTCAATCCGACTGCGTCGGAATTAAATATCTCATTGAGATAAGCCAATTTTTGTAAAGACGCTTACTTTGTCAAAAATAATAATATTGTATTTTTTATTTATCGCCGAAGGCGATTGGGGTTTTCAGGCTTTCATCCGGAAAGCCTGAAAGAGATCCAGCTAATCCTGTAAATCCTGTCAAAAAAACAAATGTAAAATAGGATCCATATCGATTAAACCACAAATATCAACACCAGGCTCACCACCATGGCATAAATCGCGGTTGATTGCGACACCGCCTGACCCACCAGCATGATCCGCATCAGATCGCTGCTATGCTCAACATTGCGGGCCACCCATCTGACCGCGCCTTCGGCAGCCATGCCATTGCCGATTCCGGGCCCGATTCCGCCAAGCCCCATGCAAAGCCCCGCTCCCAGAAGTGCCATGGGGGTCATCAGCAGACTTGACTCGGGAAACGTTTTAAACATCAAGATAAAGCTGATGAGTAAACCAAATATCGACGGGGTCTGCGCAACCGCCTGGCCGATGAGCATCAGGGTGGTCACGCTGGTGACAGACTGCGGTGTTCGTGCGATGCCTTCACAGCTGGCCCCGGCGGCCAGCCCACCGCCGTATCCCGAACCGATTGCCGCGAGCCCGGTGCTCAAACCGGCGCCGATCAGGGCAGCCCAGGTGGGGGTTAATGCCGCGCCGCCAAATTTGATAAATATTAACATCAGTGCCACTACCATGGCAAAAATCGCCGGTGTCTGGCACACCGCCGATCCGATGAGCATGTTGGTGGTCAACTGTGAGCCGGCTTCAGGTTGGCGCGATAACCCGAAACAGGCCTCTCCACCCGGATTACCGGCACCGATGCCCGACCCGATAGCGCCAAACCCCATGCAAAGCCCGGCACCCAGATATGCGGCGGCGTCCAATAAGCCGGGGCTGGGCGGTATAACAAAAAGCAGCAAAATGGTGATCACCAGGGCAAATATCGAGGCCGACTCGGCGATGGCCTGACCCACCAGCATGCTTTTGAAAATATCACCGGATATCTTGGGATTACGCGAGACAGCCAGATTAGCCCTGGCGGCGGTATAGCCCTGGCCGACGGCGGCGCCGATGGCACCAAGGCCCATGGCAATGCCGCCACCGCTAAAAGCAGCTATTTTAATAATGGTTTCGACTTCAAATCCCATCTGTCACTTCACCTGAACCGAGATGTAAACCACTGTCAGCATGGTAAATACGAATGCCTGGATGGTGCCGACAAAAAGGCCGAAAAAGGCGTACAAAAAGGGCGGCAACACCAGGCTGAAGGTTAGATATGAAACGACCAGAATGATAATCGATCCACCCAGGATGTTTCCAAATAAACGGAAAGAAATGGACACGATTTTGGCCAGTTCGCCGATCAGATTCAGTGGCATCATAAAGAAAATCGGCTGGAAATACTCTTTGCTATATGCTTTGAATCCTTTGGTCTTAATACCGGCATAATGCGCAATACAAAAACCGATTAATCCCAATCCAAAGGTGGTGTTTAGATCCCGGGTCGGCTCTTCAAGGTGAGGGATAATACCCACCCAGTTGGAAAGCAGCAAAAACATGAACAGGGCGCAGACCAGAGGGGCGTATTTTTGGGCCAGCTCTTTGCCGAGCGCATCCTCGGTAAGCTCGTATAAAACAGACACGATGAATTCCCCCAGCGCCTGGACGGGTCGGGGAAGTATGCTTCTTTTATGGCGGGCAAATAGGCCAAGCACGATCAATATACCAAAGACGAGCCAGGTCATGACCACCACCTTAATGTTTATGGTGATGTCATGACCGAAAAACGGAATGATCAGTTGAGACAATATGCCGATTTCACCCATAATTGGTCCGTTTAAATTTGTTTCCCACGCAGGATTGGAATTTGGATTAGCAGGTGTTCAGCCAAAATAACCATCTGAATCATAAATACACCCACGATCGCGGCTACCAAATTGAACTGTTCGAATTTTACGGCCGCGATCAGAGGGATCGCCAGCAATATATATCTAAAAATGATAGAGCCGATTGAAATGGAAAATATTTGGCGTTTTGAACGTCCAAATTTGTATCCGATGGATCTGGCCATGAAGATGAAATTGAGGACACTGAAAAGCGTACCCAGGATTAACCCTTTGCCCACCGATTTATACCCCATTACAATAAAAACAAGCCCGACAATGATTGATAGCCACAGCGCTCGTTGTGTGATCTTTTTTTGTACCTGTTTAACGGTGTCCATTGCTGGAATTTCCTTTTTTCTGTGAATGATTGTCAAGCGTTTGGATAATCTGGCGATAGACCGTGGCGGCACCGCCAATAACACCTAAAACTATAAATATGGCAATAAATACGCCCCGGGTCCCCAACCATTTGTCCAGATAGAATCCGATAAAAAAGCAAAAAAGGATGCAACCGGCCATCGTCAGGCCGATTTGCATGACGATCGAAAGGTTCTCGGCCCAGACGCGATTCTTTTTATAATTAAAAACCATATTGCTGTTTTAAAACGTTTTCGATTATCATAGCAACAAAATCTTTGCAAGCAGTTTCCCGTCATCTGAATAGCTCAAAACCAAACTTGACAGTTGCAAGTGGGTTCCTATAATCAGTATGTTATCGAATACCATAACCATTTCAAATTCAATGGCTTTGGCATGAAAGGAGCTTAACAATGGCGGTTATTACCATCAGCAAAGAATTTGGTACTGATGCGGGACATGTTGCAGCGCTTGCCGCCCAAAAATTAGGCTATGAACATATCGGCAAAAAATTGACCGCCGAGATTGCCAAAGAGTTGAACCTGTCGGAAGCCGAGGTTGAAACCTTCAAACAGACCTCCCAGTCGCGAATTATTCGTTTGGTGGACCGTTACACCTGTACGCTGGTTCAAAAAGTCGTTGATCGCGAACATGGTTGTCTGGATGATGCCAATTATTATGAAAGTACAAAGAACCTGGTTGAAAAATTGTATGATGCCGGTAACGTCATTATCCTTGGATGGGGCGGGCAATGCATTTTGCGCGGCAAGCCCGGCACCTTGCATGTTCGCCTGACCAAAGATGAGGACTTGAAAATCGAAAAAATCATGCAGGACCATGACGTGAATCGCCTGGCTGCCAAGAAATTAATTGAAAGGGAAGAAAAAGATTCGAGCGCCTACGTCAAACACTATTTCAACGAGGACTGGAACGATGCGCGCCTTTACGATCTGATCATCGACATGGGCAAGCAATCCGTCGAACAGGCAGCCGAAATGATCTGTAAAAACATTTCCACCTGAATCTGCATGAAATTTTACAAGAATCTTGTAACTTCTACAGCACACCCCTTTATGTGTGGTTCATAACAGGATGTACAGTCTCCTCTGCTACCACTTATACAATCTTGCCTAAGGAGGGCTTTGAACATGGGAAAGATCTTCAAAACAATCGCCATATTGATGGGTGTTCTGCTGATTCACATTGGTATTTCTGATGCAAGTTCCCAGCCGCCTGCTGTGGGTGGCGAGTTGCCCGATTTTTCTCTGGCGGTACCCAAAAATGATGACCACCAGAGTTATCTGGGCGTCGCCGGCAAAGAGGCCTTTTCCATTCCAGAAATCAAAGCCGATGTTGTCATCATTCAGATATTCAGTATGTACTGACCCTATTGCCAGAGGGAGGCTCCCTCTATTAATGAGATGTATCGTAAAATCGAAAGCGATGAGCGCTTTAAGGGCAAAGTCAAACTGTTGGGTATCGGTGCCGGCAACTCGGCATTCGAGGTCGGATATTTTAAAAAAACGTATAATATTCCGTTTCCCCTGTTTCCGGATGGCAATTTTTCAATCCATCAAAAAATCGGGGAGGTCCGAACCCCTTTTTTTATTTGCATCCGCATAAAGAAGGACGGCAGCCACCGGGTCTTTTACTCCCAGGTGGGCGGTGGCAAAGATGCCGATCAACTTTTAAAAAAACTACTCAAGGATTCGGGATTATGATGAGGAGGTGATACCATTGAAAAAACCCGTCATTATATCCATTATCGCAGGTCTGATCATTTGTTTGCCGATGACATTTGTGCATGCGGCCTCGGAGGCATTCAAGCAAAACACCTATAATCCAGGCCAATTGAAACCCGTTGACAGTACGCTAAAAGTCAAGGCCGGCGACCTGGCGCCGGATTTTACCCTGCCGGCAGTATCAGGAGAAGAGGTTACCCTGAGCCAATTCCGGGGCAAAAAGCATGTGGTTCTTTCCTTTGTTCCGGCAGCCTGGACACCGGTCTGCTCGGACCAATGGCCGGGATATAATATTGTCAGACAAATGTTTGATGAAAACGATGCGGTCTTACTCGGCATTACAGTGGACAACATCCCCACACTCTACGCCTGGACGAAACAAATGGGCCACCTGTGGTTTCCCGTTCTCAGTGATTTTTGGCCGCACGGTGAGGTGGCCAAGAAATATGGCGTTTTACGGTCCAGCGGTGTGACCGAGCGCGCTTTAATTTTTATCAATAAAAAAGGGATTATTGAAGACATCCAGGTTTCGGACATCAATGTCAGACCGGACCTGGCGCAGTGCGCGACGACGCTCGAAAAAATGAACCAGTAGCGAGAAGCAAACTCATTATGAATCTGATTCGGTCCAAACTCTTCATCACAGCTGGCCTGCTCCTCATCGCGGTTTTGAGTATCCAAACCAATGCGAATGCCGGCGTTACCGTTCAGAAAATTACTGAGGCGGCGCTGGATGAACTGATCCAGGCCAGCAACAATAAAATGGTGGTCACCTTTATGGCGGCCTGGTGTGGGCCCTGTATCGATGAGTTGCCGACATTAAACCGGTTATACAAAAAGTATAATGGCCGGGGGTTGAAATTTATCGGCATCAGCATTGATATCGAAGGGCCCCGGGCGATGCAGCCGATTATCGATAAATTGAAGGTGGGTTTTCCGATTTACTGGTATGGAGAACCCGCCATTAAAAAATATTCAATATTTGCCATACCGATGGTTTATTTGATCAAGAACGGTCAGATTATCGAAAAGCTGCCGGGCAGACGTTCCGAGAGAGATCTGGAAAAGAAGATCAAGAGAATATTAGAATTATAGATGTTACGCGTTTAGTTTTATGCGTTAAAGCTGCCTGCAACCACACAGTCTGAATTTCAAATATTGAACTCGCTACTCGCAACGCGGATCCCGCAGCTGCCATTCAAAATGTATTGATGTATTTCACCCGGTGGGGTCCTTACTGCCAAGGGCCTGGCGTATTGCCTCCAGCACCTGGTCGACTGTATAAAAATCGCTTTTAAATACCAGCTGGCCGCCGGGCGAGAAGACAACCAATAGCGGGACGGTCAGGCTGCCGACTTCTTTGAGTTTTGCCTTACCGGCCGGGTTGTTGCCCGTAATGTCGACTTTCATTGGTACCACAGCGCTCTGTGCCAGGGCAGCGATTGTGCGGCGATCATGCAAAACGCCTTCCTCAAGTGCCTTGCAGTTCAAACACCATTCGGCCGTAAAATCCATCACGACAACTTTATTCTGGCCGATGGCTGATCCAAAACGTTCGGGGGTATAATGAATCCAGTTGATCGGGCCCTTATCTACCAGCCGCACCGCACCCCAGATTGGCACAGCAATCAAAATAAGTCCCAGACCGACAAAAATGGTTTTGGTAATTTTTCTGGAAGCCAGCTTTAGGGTCCGTAAGGCCAGCCAGGCACCGCCGGCAGCAATCAGAGTCATTACCGGCCACCAGAATAATTTGCTCGGCGGATTGGGCGGGGTACTCTGCAGGGCACTGATGCCGACGCCTACAAAATAGGCAGCCGCTGCCAGCATAAAAAGGCCCATGACCTGCTTAATAAGTTCGCTGGCCGGTCCGGTCTTGGGCATGCGGTCGACCAGCCTGGGAAAGGCAGAAAGCAGCAAATACGGCAAAGCCATGCCGCCGCCGATGGCTGCAAAAGTGGACAAAGTAATCAACGGGGTTTGTGTCGCGGCCCAGGCGGCGGCGGCTCCCATAAATGGTGCTGTGCAGGGTGTTGATAGAACCGCTGCCAGAATGCCCAGGGCAAATGATCCCTGCAAACTATCCTGTTGGGGGTTGATCATATAAATGAATTGGGGCAGGCGCAGCGAAAAAAAGCCGAACATTCCCAGTGCCATGATCCCGATGATGGTACCCACCAGGATGGTAAAAAGCGGATACTGGAACAGCTGATTGGTGGCGGTAAAGTCGCTGACCAGGGCAATCAGGATCCCCAGAATGGCCCAAAAGGCCAGCACACCCAGTGACATCATCACACCCAGCAAAAAACATCGACGGCGGTCTTGTGCAGCATGGGACAGACTGATCATTTTAATGGGGATCAACGGCAGGACGCACGGTGTTAAATTCAGCAGCATGCCGCCGAAAGCCGCGACAAGGAGCAACAATAACCGTCCCGACCCTGATACTGGATTGACTGTAAATTCCCAGCCAAACAGGCTAAAATGAATACCCCCGACCTGCGATTCCCCCGTACGGTCCGGCAGATGGGCAAATAGCTCGGTGTTTATGCTGGCTACTGGCGCTCCGGACTCGACCACCGCCAGGGTTGCGTTCAGCTTTTTCTTTTCAGGAAACAGACAGAAGCGATCGGAACAGGCTTGGTATTCTGTCTGGATATCCAGACCAATAGATCCCAACGGTATCTGATCTTCCAGCTTCATCGAAAGGGTTATTATCGTGCGACCGCCAAACGACATCAGATCTCCGCTGGCGTATTCTACTTTAAACGGTTTGGCTTGCGGGTAACGGGCGCTTTCGATGGTGAGGCCATTGCTGGCTGACAGCACCTGAACTTTTGTGGGATAGGGTTTGAAATCTTCGAAAGGCTGAATTTGACCGGCATCGGCATTAATGTGAAATCCATCTTTAATATCAATTATAACGGCCAGTTTTACGCTATCTCCGGGGCGCGCCCGGTCAACCGACCAGGCGGTCTGCAGTTGAACCACTTCGCCGGCTGGCGAAGTGGCCGTCTGCAACAGGCTGCCGCTATCCTTTTGGTCTCTGGCACCGGCGGTCAGCGGCACTGTCACCATCAGGAGCAGCCCCAGACTGCACGTCAGTATAACCTTCTTTAAACGGGTCATAATGGTTTCGTATTTGTTAAATAATGTTCATAAGTTAAAGCAAATGTTGGATTCGTTTTATTTGTTTCATTGGTCGAATTGGACATTTTCAACCGAACCAATTAAACAAATTAAACCAATCAAACCAATTGAACAGATACTTATTCTCCCGGTTGACAAAGACTTGAGGCCTGACACCTGAACTACTGAAGCGTTAGCTGAATTCCGCTTTTAAAACCCATTTCCTGTGCTTTGATGTCCAGATGTAAACTGGCCACAAATTCCAGCGGCGGATAAATCATACGGTCGGTATTGCGCTGATCGATGGCTTTCAGGTATGTTTTGCAGTTATCACAAACATCGATTCGATAGTTTTTTTCCTGCTCACTGAAATAGTAATGTATACTATTGCTATCCTGATTTTCGCAAAACGGGCAATAGATTCTCTGGGCTGCCCACTGATGCCAGCAAAAACCACAAAATAAAATCCGGTTGCCTTCATCTTCAAACAATGAAAATCCGGGTGCACTGCCGCATACGGGACAAAACCCCTTGTCCCATGGATTGTCTGCATCCAGATAAGATGCCAGCTGCTCGGCGCAATGAACCAGGGAAGGCTTTATGCTGTTGTAGGCCATAAACGCCAGGGCCTTTTTTTCGATGCCCATGTCCTTTTCAATTTTTTGAAAATAAGCATCTTCTGTATTCAGCAGGGCTGCAAAAACTGCCTTCTGGTTTAGACGTGTGGAAGCCAGGGCATTTTGGATGGCCCGGGCGGCATCCGCCATCTCGTCGTTGCCGGTTTCGGTTATCTGGCAGAGCTGTTTTAAAAGGGCGGTTGCCGCCTTTTGATCAACGATAAACTCTGATATCCCGATCAGCGAAAATTTTTCCTTGCATTTGAGTGCCAGCGTTTCTGTGCTGATCTCTATTGGATCTAAATTGATTTGACCTTTGGAATCTTCCTGGACCATAAAAATTTTTTCGTAAAAATTTAAAAGGTCTGCATAAGCCGGTCGCAGCTTTTTAAGCGCTGCAACCGCCTGCCTGATTTGTTGGGATGTGATGGCCAGGTCGACAGTCATGGATTCTCCTTTTGTATCAGTTTTCAGGTTTCAGGTGTCAGTAAACTACAGAGGACAGAGAACAGAAAACAGATGACAGATAGATCGCTTCATCTGCCATCATTTGCATCTGTCCTCTGTCGTCTGACTTCTGTCTTCTGAAGGCTGACACCCGAAACCTTAAAAAAAAGGGCTAAAAAAGAGGTTATCATACCTTATTTAATTTAAAAAGGGGAGGCGGCAAAACCGTCTCCCCTGTATATATTATTATTTGTTATGGACTTTACTTTGTGTTTATAAATAATAACATAAACTTCTCATTAATTTTCATGTAAATTTAAGCAAAAGGTGAGACCAGATTCTTCAATGGCCGCAACATCCGTCTCAGCGCCACCTGCCGAGAAATGCCGTGACCGGAATGGGAGGCCACTGCATGTTCATGGTAAAGGCCAGGATCATAGGCCACCATGAAAACAACCCGAATGTCGTCCGGATCCAACAGCATGGCGCCACGGTGAGTTCTTTTGAGCACCGTCAACCGATTTTGGGCCAAATCCAACATGTCGGCGCGCTCTCCAAAATTCATGGCACCCGTCGGGCAGGTCTTGACACAGGCCGGTTGCATCCCGGCGGCAACCCGATCATAGCACATATCACATTTAGCCAGGGTGCCATCGAGGGCCTTGCGCGGGATGTTGTAGGGGCAGGACTCGATGATTTCCGCAGCATCCAGATTTTTGGTCGCTGCCGTATAAATCACCGCCCCGGAAGGCTCATCATAGTAGATGGCAGCCGGATCTCCGGCGGTCTCGAGGCAGGGCGCTTCAAGGCAGTGGCGGCATTGGTCCGGAAAAAACAGCCACTTCAGCTGCCCACCGATGACCGCCTCATTCATTCGCACCAGTTTGTAGGTATCGAAGGAAAGATCGGCCGGATTCTGGTAAGTCCCACGATTTTCAGTTTTTTCTGCAGGCAGATCGTGCCACTGCTTGCAGGCCACCTGACAGCCCCTGCAGGCTGTACATAGTGTCGTATCGACAAAAAATGACTTACTCATGCGATCACCTCCTTCTATACCTTCTGGATGTTGACCATAAAGGCCTTGGTTTCGGGTATGCGCGTGTTGGGATCACCGGTGGAAGGCGTCAGCAGGTTGGCGCTTTCTTCCTTGCCGCTGTCCGGCTTTTGCCATCCGAAACACCAGGGGAAGCCCACCTGATGTACTTCCGCCCCCAGCTGACCGGCCACCTTCAGCGGTTTGAACCGTTTGGTGACAATGGCCGTACATTCCAGCCGCCCCCGGGCTGAAGTGGCCACAACGCGCTCGCCGTTTTTAATACCCTTTAGGGCCGCCAGCTCCTCGCTCATCTCCACAAATACCTGGGGTTGCATTTCCAGCAGCCAGGGTTGATGGCGCGTCATGACACCGGTCTGCCAGTGCTCGACCACCCGGTAGGTGGTCCCCACAAACGGAAAGCGCGGGTCACAGGTCTTATAAACATCCGCCTCAGTCCCATAAACCGCTGCAGTGGGGTTGGTGTAAGTAGAGCTCATGAAGTTTTTCTCCACCGGGCATTCCATGGGCTCGTAGTGCTCGGGCAGCGGCCCGTCAGCGCGGCCCGGGCCAAATATCTGGCCGTGACCGTGCTTGCGCATGATAAAGGCATGCCGGGCTTTGGGATTGGGATTATCAAAGCTGCCGATTGGCGGCCAGCCGCCATCGGGAACATCCCCGCCCGACCATTTGGCCCCGTCCCATTTGATGACCCAGTCGGATTTATCCCAGGGCTGCCCCTGCAGATCCACCGAAGCACGGTTGTAAATGATGCGGCGGTTAACCGGCCAACACCAGGCAAATTCGGGATACAGTCCGATGTTGTTGGGGGCGTCTTTGACGCTGCGCCGGGCGGCCATGTTGCCCTTTTCGGTGTAGCTGTTGCAATACAGCCAGTTACCCGATGAGGTTGAGCCGTCAGCCTGCAGGTAGGCGAAGCTGGGTACAAGGGTACCCTTTTTAAAGGCTTTGCCCTTGACCGTCACGTCTTTTAGAAAATAGCCGTTGATTTCTTTGGCCACCGCGTGGGGGTCGTATGTGCCTTTGGCTGCATAGTCCCATTTGAGGTTGCGGATCGGCTCGGGAAAGGTGCCGCCATCTTTATATTGGGCTTTAATTTTATTGCCCAGCTCCATAATGATCTGGCCGTCGGGCAGGCTGCTGCCCAGCGGTCTGGGCCCCTCATAGCGCCACTGGCTCCAACGGCCGCTGTTGGTGATGCTGCCTTCTTTTTCGATGGAGACTGCCGCCGGCAGGAAAAACACCTCAGTTTTAATTTTGGTCGGGTCCTCGCCCGGGCCGCGCCAGAATGAACCGGTCTCATTGTCAAAAATGTTGACATTGACCATCCAGTCCAGCTTTTTTAGAGCTTGACGGGTTTTGCCCGCATGTGCTCCGCTGCAGGCGGGGTTCTGGCCCCAGGCAAAAAAGCCTTTAAACGTTCCTTTGTACATTTCATCGAACAGATCCAACCAGGAATAATGCTTGCCGTCATCGACCTTAGGCAGCCAATCATAGCCATAATCGTTTTTGGCAACGGCGCTGTCGCCAAAGAACGATTTGAGCAAGCTGATGGAATATTTGGGATAATTTTGCCACCAGTTGGCCGATAGCGGATCGTTGCTCTTGGGTGTCCACTTCTGGTTGTAAGCTGCCAGTGAAAAGTTCGATGCGCGTGGCGTCTTCAGGTAACCGGGCCATATATGCCACAGCAGGCAATGGTCGGTGGAGCCCTGCACATTGGATTCACCGCGCAACGCGTTGACGCCACCACCCGCAACACCCATGTTGCCCAGCAGCAGCTGGATAATGGCCATTGTTCGGATATTCTGGGTGCCCACGGTATGCTGAGTCCAGCCCATGGCATACATGATGGTGCCGGCTTTGCCCCTGGCGCCGGTGGCACCGTAGGTTTGGTAGATTTCTTTTAAATCGGTCTGGGGTGTGCCGCTGATTCTGGAAACCAGCGCGATATTGTAGCGGTCGAAATGTTTCTTTAAGATCTGAAACACACAGCGCGGATGCTCTAAAGTGCGATCCATCTTGGGGACGCCGTTGGCATCCATCTCAAAGGCCCATTTTTTCTTATCATACTTTTTGCTCGTCCTATCAAAGCCGGCAAACAGACCGTCATCAAAATAATAATCGGTGCCGACAATAAACGCTGCGTTGGTATAGGCTGCTATGTACTCCTTGTTATACAGATTGTTGTCGATGATGTATTTGATCATGCCGCCGAGGATGGCAATATCGGTTCCCGAACGCATGGGCGCATAAAGATCCGCCCGGGCTGATGTGCGCGTGAAACGCGGATCAACGCTGATGAGCTTGGCGCCTTTTTGCTGGGCCTCGGTAACATATCTAAAAGAAATGGGATGGTTTTCAGCAGCATTGCTGCCCATGATCATAATGCAATCGCTGTTTTTGATATCTATCCAGTGATTGGTCATCGCGCCGCGTCCGAACGACTCTGCCAGAGCCGCAACAGTGGCGCTATGTCAGATACGGGCCTGATGCTCGATATAAACCAGTCCGATCGCTCGCATCAGGGCCTGATAGGTCCAGCACTCCTCATTGTCCAGGGCAGCAGATCCCACCGAGGCAATGCCCATGGTGCGATTGACCACCTGGTCTTTGGCATTGCGGGCTTCGAAAGTGCCATCGCGGGTGGCTTTTACCTTTTGGGCGATCCTGGTCAGGGCCCACTCCCAGTCCACTTTTTGCCATTCTTTGGAATAGGGCGCCCGGTACATCGGCTGGGTGACGCGCTGGTCATTTTCAGCTAACTGCCGCAGGGCCGCTCCTTTGGAGCACAGGGTGCCGCGGTTGATCACATGGCCCGGATCGCCTTCAATATTGATGGCGCGCTTTTTGCCGCTATTGGCCGTATGCACAATGGCACCGCAGCCCACCGCACAATAAGGGCAGATGGTGGTGGTTTCCTTGGCATCCTGGATCTGGAGCATTTTGGCCTGGTCCCTGGCCGGTGTAAACATACCGCCTTTACCGGCGCAACTGCTTAACGCCAGACCGGCGGCCGCAGCTCCTGAGATCTGGATGAACTCCCGTCGGTTTATTTTCATAACAGCCCCTCCTTTCTTTTGTCCCCCGTTAACGAAAACGTATGTGTTTATAGTGCGGTGAATCGATAGCCTGTTTGTCTGCAGCTTAAAAAATCGGACACCCCATTAGCCTGCGTGTCACTGAGCCGGTTGCCGGCAGTGAAATCTAAACTAATTTTAAATTGTTACAGGCCAGCGGAACTAAAAAGCTGGTTTTTTTTTATGGTCAGTTGCGATTGGAAATGATATCGTTTTTATTTGAAGTGTAAGCGTGTTGTCGTGCTAAGACATTGGTTTGAGCGATCTTACTGTCATCTAGCTAAGAGGCGCGAATAAAATAGGATCTTGTTGAGATTTCAGCATCAGATGAGGATAATTGTGTATTACTAGTTAAATTTTTCATATCGCTTTATGAAAAACGTGTCAAGATGGAATCGAACAATCCGACATGATTGTTTAAAAGTTTAACGCATTTTAAAAACATTTGAAGCTGACGACCTGCAAACGAAACCTTCAAAACCCCAACTTGACTTATCTAATCGTTTGATTTAAGAACCCAGAGCTTTAGCAATTTTTTTTGCTAATTTCTTGAATATCCGCTAAGCTAAACTTTTTATGATGTTATCAAACGGTTGACATTCCTTTAAGGAGATTAAGATGGAAAAATATTTATTTACCTCTGAATCCGTGACCGAAGGACATCCCGATAAAGTTGCCGACGCTATATCCGACTCCGTTCTGGATGCGATTATGGCTCAGGATAAAAATTGCCGGGTCGCCTGCGAAACGCTGGTTACAACGGGGCTGGCTTTTATATCCGGTGAAATAACCACTGACTGTTATGTCGATATGCCTCAGATCGTAAGGGATACCATCCGTGATATCGGGTATTGCTCATCCCAGATGGGGTTTGACTGCCAGACCTGCTCGGTGATTACCAGCATTGACCGTCAATCGCCGGACATTGCGCAGGGTGTCAACACCGATCAGGGACTATTTAAGGAACAGGGTGCCGGTGATCAGGGGCTGATGTTCGGATTTGCCACCGATGAAACACCGGAGCTGATGCCGATGCCGATTTCCTACGCGCACAAGCTTTGCAGTCGGCTGGCCACGGTCCGCAAAAATGGTGCTCTGGATTTTTTAAGACCCGACGGTAAATCTCAGGTGACCATTGAATATGAAAACGGAACGCCCAAACGGGTGGATACAGTGGTGGTTTCTGCTCAGCATAAACCGGATGTGACTTACGACGATCTGAAAGAAGCGATCATCGAGGAAGTCATCAAGAAGGTCATTCCGCAGAAAATGACCGACGGCGATACGCGCTACTTCATAAATCCAACCGGCCGGTTTGTGATCGGTGGCCCCATGGGAGATTGTGGCCTCACGGGGCGCAAGATTATTGTGGATACTTATGGCGGCCAGGGCAGTCACGGCGGTGGTTGCTTTTCAGGCAAAGATCCATCCAAGGTGGATCGCAGCGCCTCTTATATGGGGCGGTATATTGCCAAAAATATTGTTGCTGCCGGGCTGGCAAAGAAATGTGAAATCCAGGTGGCCTATGCCATCGGCGTGGCCGAGCCCGTCTCGGTTATGGTTGATTTGATGGGCACCGGGACGATACCTAAAGCAAGGGCGGAGGAAATCGTCACCGATGTGTTTGATTTGAGACCGGCTGCGATTATCGAACATCTGGATCTGTTGCGTCCGATTTACCGCAAAACAGCAGCTTACGGTCATTTTGGGCGCAATGAGCCCGAATTTTCATGGGAGAATACCAACCTGGCGGAGGTCTTAAAAGACAAGGCCGGTCTTTAGCGTTCCGCTGATTCGGAAACCGTGACTTTATGGTCGGATTAGAATTCATTGGTTTTGCGAAATTAAATTGGCAAGGGGTACTGGAATACTGGAATGTTGCGTTTGACGGAATTGAATCACCATTGATTTCGATGGCAGCGGCTGAAAATTAAGGTCAGGATTTTATCCGCTTTGCATACCCGCTATTTCATTTTTCCACTATTCCATTATTCCATGGGCTATCTAACTGCAAATACCACCTCTCTGCTGTAAAATCTAAGTCTGGCTCTCGAAGCCAGGAAAATTCTTAAGGAGGACCGATTACTGATGAAATATGATGTTAAAAATCTCAAGTTTGCCAAGGACGGTGCCCTGCGAATTGAATGGGCCAATCAGAACATGCCGGTTTTAAACCGCATTTGTAAACGATTTACCAAGGAAAAGCCGCTCAAAGGCGTTCGCCTGGCCGCATGTCTGCATGTAACCACTGAAACGGCCTCCCTGATGCAAACCCTCAAATCCGGTGGCGCCAGAGTGACCCTATGCGCTTCGAACCCGCTCAGCACCCAGGATGACGTGGCCGCATCTCTGGTGAAACACGATAAAATTCCGGTTTTTGCCATTAAAGGCGAAAACAACCGGACGTATTACAAACACATCAACGCCGTGCTGGATATCAAACCTCAGTTCACCATGGATGATGGCGCCGATCTGGTATCGACCCTGCATTCTGATCGCACCGAACTCTTAGCCCATGTTCGGGGGGGCACCGAAGAGACCACCACCGGTATCATCCGGCTCAGAAGCATGGCCGCAGACGGGGTTTTACAATATCCGATCATTGCCGTAAATGACGCTCAGACAAAACATTTTTTTGATAACCGCTACGGCACCGGCCAAAGCACCATCGATGGCATTGTCCGGGCCACCAACCGCCTGCTGGCCGGGTCCCATTTTGTGGTCTGCGGTTATGGATGGTGCGGCCGCGGTGTCGCCATGCGAGCGCGCGGTATGGGGGCCAATGTGATTGTCACTGAAGTCGATCCCCTGCCGGCGCTTGAAGCGGTCATGGACGGATTTACGGTTATGCCGATCGGCAAAGCCGCCAGGGTCGGCGATTTTTTCTGCACCCTGACCGGCAATATCAATGTCATCCGCAAAGACCATTTTGCCACTATGAAAGATGGTGCCATCGTGGCCAATTCCGGTCACTTTAACGTCGAGCTCGACTTGGCAGGCCTGGAGAAGCTGGCCAAATCACGGCGCGTGATCCGTCCCTTTACAGAAGAATTTACCTTAAAAGACGGGCGCCGGATCAATGTGCTCGGTGAGGGCCGTCTGATCAACCTGGCGGCTGCCGAGGGTCACCCTTCGAGTGTCATGGATATGAGCTTTGCCAACCAGGCGCTGAGCATCGAGTTTATGGTCAAAAATAAAAAGCCCCTGGCCAAGCAGGTGTACCCGGTACCCAAAAAAATAGACAAGCAAATCGCCAAGGAAAAACTGGCGGCCATGGGGACCCGGATCGATCGGTTGACCGCCGAGCAGCGTAAGTATTTGGCGTCCTGGGACATCGGCACCTAATTTTCGGTTCCTAAAAGGCCCTTTTTCCGATGGCCTGTGTTCTCCGCGCTTTTCTGTCTGCGACGTACTTCAAGTACGCCGCAAACAAAAAACCTTGTGCGGCCTGGCCCATCGAAAAAACGGCTCATTTAGGAACCGAAAATAAAGTTTCTAATACCAAAGGCTGCTTTTCAATTATTCTTAAATGGGAGCAGCCTTAATTATTTTGAAATACATTTAGTATCAAAGTTCAGTCTTAGGATTCTACAATACGTTTTATGTAAGACGTGCTTACCATTTGGGCCAAGACCGTTTTTAAGTATGCCTCCGGTATAAAATCTGATTTTTCCTTGACCTTGGGAAAAATTTCTCATTTCTGAATTAAAAACCACAAGAAATATACTAGAAAAAAGGCTTTCAGCAGTCCAACAAATTGGACATGCAGAAAGCCTTTTTTATATTCACGGTAGTTTAGCCCAATCTTACAAAATCCAAATGCCATATTTCGTCGGTACAGCTACCTAATTTCCAGCCCTTCCAGATTTTGACATCAGGCACGTAGTCTAAAATAAACAAATGCTCAGAAATGTATGTATTTGCCATTACCTCATCTACAAAATTATAAGCATTAATTGAAACATTGATTTTAGAAGATCAATTCCGCTGAACCAGAACATGCCAAACGAACGAAATTGTTGGGATCATGGCAAAGCTCGATTCCAGTGCGTTAGAACCGCTTTCTACAGAAATGATGCTGGAAAAAGCGCCTCGCCTGGATAAGGTATTGAACGGTGAATATGAAGAGGAAGTCAAAGAAACAGCTTGAGAAGCGTTAGATAAATTAAACCGCTGATTTATGTTTTCACCACCCGCTTAACCTTTTTGAGTCTCAAACATATTTCGTCGAGAGTTGCCCGGGACTTTGCAAAACAGAATCTCACCTGGTTGTTCCCCATTTCTGCCATATGATAAAAAGCCGTGCCCGGTACTGTCGCAATGCCGGTGAGATGAATCAAGTTCAGGCTGAATGAATACGCATCAGACCCACCAAATTGATCGATCCAGCGGTCCGTTTCGGCCATGATATAGTAGGCGCCTTTGGGCGGCACAAGGTCGAATCCGGCTTCCATTAACGCTTCACACAGCCGATCTCGCGCCTGAGCATAACGGTTCCGAAGCGTTACATAATAGGCCTCCTCCAGATTGAGCGCGCAGACGCCGGCCTTTTGAAAAGGAGTTGGTGCGCCAACGGTCAGGAAATCATGAACTTTACGAATCCGATTGGTAATATTTGCTCGCGCCAGCGCCCATCCGACACGCCACCCTGTGACGGAATAGGTTTTGGAAAGGGAATTGATGGTCACCGTGCGCTCTGCCATGCCGTCCAGCGAGGCAATAGAGATATGCCTTTCGTTATCATAAATGATATGTTCATAAATTTCATCCGTTATGGCCAGGCAATCCCACTGGATACAAAGTCTGGAAATCTCTTCAAGTTCAGCTTCGGAAAAAACCTTACCCGTCGGGTTGTTGGGGGTGTTGATAATGATGGCCTTCGTGTTGGGGTTGAAGGCTTCGCTCAGTTCGTTCGGATCATAGGCCCAATCTGGCGGCCTCAGCGTGACGTAACGGGGTCGGGCACCTGACAGGATGGCATCCGGGCCGTAATTCTCGTAGAAGGGCTCAAAAATGATGATTTCATCTCCGGGGTTGACCAGGGCTTTGAGGGTGGCAATCATGGCTTCAGTCGCACCGCAGGTTACCGTTACCTCAGTGTCAGGATCATAGTCGATTCGGTTGTACCGTAGCGCTTTGGCAATTATGGCCTCCCTGAAATCGGGTTCGCCAAAGGTGATGGAATACTGGTTGCGACCCGCCTCAATAGCCTCAATAGCCGCTTGTTTGAGCTCTTGCGGCGGATCAAAATCCGGAAATCCTTGCGCTAAATTTAGCCCGCCCTCGGCCATGCACACGCGTGTCATCTCACGAATAACGGATTCGGTAAATTGCTTGGTGATTTGAGAAAGCGGTTTCACATGGCCTCCTTTTCGCGTATTTTCCAACAGGCAACAAATTCCAAGTTACCAAGAGATAGTGTTTTTTCTTTTCTTTTGCAAGCGGATGAGGGAAAATCGCTTATCGGCGATTGCTTTGTTAGCCCCGGATGAATCAAATTCGTACAACCTGGTTGTCGAGATGACGGACTTTGCAACCCTTTGCAGGATGTATTTGACAATGAATTCGGCCATGGTATACTGGCCGTCCAAGAAGAGTAGGCCTGTAACGCTTTTCTCTCGCCACCGGTCGTTAAGAAAGCTTAAGGCTGAAACTGTTTTCTAAATCGACAGGGTGAATAAAATGAATCTTGAAGATACGGTCTATGAAGTGGAATTTGTCAACTCACGGGAACACACAGATGTCGCCCTTTCCTCGCTCTCCTATGATGCTGTTGATTTCCTCGAACATTTTGGAGAGGAATACCTATTAGGGAAGGTCTTCTATGACGTCATCGGTGCAGGCGACGGCCAAACCAAATTTCACAGGTTATTAAGTGCTACCGGATATGCAGATAACTCACAGGGCTTTTTTTTAGAGTTAACCGAAAAATTGGGCAATGCCAACAGCGCAAACGGTGTTCCGATCGAAGTCAACGGCATTCACCTGCCCAACCTATTCGTATTGTCGATTCTGGAAAAAATCATACCGGGCAACCGCTTCATATCAATTCGAGACGTGAGCCAATTTGAAAAACTGGCCAATATTGCGGTTGGCGAATCAGAGCGGGATGTGCTGCAGGAGGTCATTGAGACTTATCCGGTCAGGCTCTCCATGCATACCCTTCGCCAGATGCGGGTGTCAAAGAACGTTGCCTACCAGTACGCGCCGTTTGTCGAGGAACTGGATCCGGTCGGACAGGTCAACACATGGATCGGTCAATTCCACCAGGGGCTCTTAGAGCGGATGTACCGCAATCGGGTTATCTTGTTGCTGAACATGAGCTGCCCGGTCTACTGTCGCTTCTGTTTCAGAAAACATAAAGATTCCAGAAACCAGGCCAATCCAACGGAAGCAGATGTGCGCGAGTCGGTCGATTACGTAAGGCAATCTCCCAATATCAAGGAAATTGTGATAACGGGGGGAGACCCCTTTTTGAACAAGAAAAACATGATGGCTGCCATTGACGGTTTGAAAGAGATCCCGCACCTTCAGACTCTTCGGCTGGCAACACGCTCCATTTCTTACTACCCGCACCTTTTCTTCAAAGACAATTCCTTCTGGCTGAACTTTGTAAAGATGAAGAACCTTGAACTGCAACAGCTGGGAAAGCGTCTGGAGGTTGCGACCCATTTCATTCATCCTGATGAGATCTCCCTGGACAGCCTGGATATCATTTCGACGCTTGTCAAAAACGGCATCAGCGTTTATGTCCAGACGCCTTTTTTGAGCAACTGCAATGATGAAGGCCCCGAACTAACAAGGCTCTTTAGCCTCTTAAGAGGCGCGGGGGCTGAGCTTCACTACATTTATATCCCTTGCAGTCCGATACAAGGTAACAGCGTTTATTGGTCGCCGATCTCAAAAGGATTGGCCGCAGCCCAATATCTGCGGGCCCACCTGTCGGATCGGATTATGCCCAGAATCTGTACGGCCACACCCATCGGGAAAATAGACTGGCACTCGAGCGGCTGGGCGGTTGAAAAAGATAAGCAAGATGATCACTTCTTCTGGATCAGAACGCCCTATACCCCGGAATATTTTAAGGACTTCGCCCAGAAAGTCGAGGAGCAGGATGTCGTACGGGTCAACTCGGAAGGCACGCTGGATGCGCGCTTTATGGCACAAAGCGGGGATGATTCGATATTCATTGGTTCCCGCAAAGCAGCGCCCGCCAAAGCAGATATGACCGATCAGGATGCCCTGGAAACGATGCAGGCCCTGACAAAAAAAGACCAGAGAATTGGATGTTCGATCGTTTCGACTGGATCGGCAAGTGTCTTCAGAGCCCACGAAACTCGAGTTGAAATCGATGCGACGGCCAGCGATAAAGATTTGGATTATATTCGTCAGGACAACCGAATCACCGATGTCGTCATTTCATCCGAGCAAGATGCCATAGAAAACCTTTACGGCATCGGAAAACTGATCGGCGATCTGCGGGAAATCCATCATGTCAACGCCGTCCGGTTGCGGAGTCTCAAATTCAACTATGAACCCGCGGTTTATACGCGGGCTGTCATTGACCGGCTGGGAGAGCTCAACCGGTTGGCGGTGGTCAATCCCTTGCGGCTGGAGATCGAGACGCAATTTCTGCATTCCAGCGAAATCGAGCAGATCCATGATGATCGAATAAAGGCTTTACATAATAAAGGCATTACCGTTTACAATAACACACCTCTTTTGGCAAACATCAATGACCATGCGGAAGAAATACACCGCCTGGCGTTCAATTGCCGAAAGATCGGCCTCGAATTCCACCATTTATATGTGGCCGGTCTACCCCTGCAAAAAGATTGGAGTGCGAAACATCCCATTGACATTTCCACTGTCATCGACATTGCCACTCGCGTTCGCAAGGACGGCAGTGGCCGAGAGATACCGCGTTATATCATCCTTACGGATCTGGGCGAAGTCGATTTCGGTCTAACATCGAGGCTGTTTGAAGAAAACGGGGGCATGGTGCTAAAACTGGTGCCTTATACGCTGGAGTATTTCAAAGGCATGGATCCGACTTACGAATGGCCGCCACATGTCAGAATCGATACAGACGGTAAACCGATCATACCGCTCGAGGGCCTGGTGGACACCGGCGGCTTTGTTATGGCCTGAGGCCGGCAGCAGGATCAAGACTATCTGAGCGGAATGAATGATCGTTTGCGCGGTCTTCGCAAACGATTATTCATGCAGCGCTTGAATCGTCAAAACCCTCGATCCCTCAATTAATTTTCGCACCAGAATCATGGATCGTGTCGATATACAATCCGGCCGTCAAAAATCGTCATTTCCACCCGGGCGTCGGCGATCTCCATCGGGTCCACCTGAAAAATATCCTTGTCTAAAATAGTCATGTCAGCCCTTTTTCCGGGCGTCAACGTGCCCATCTCCCGGGACTGACCGTAAAATGCAGCGGGAACCGTCGTGTAACCCTGAACGGCATCTTCCACACTGATCCGTTGTTCGGGATACCACCCCCCAGCCGGAGTGCCATCGCGCCTTTGGCGGGTGACGGCGGCATGAATTCCCACCAGCGGGCTCGGATCACAGACCGGCGCATCGGAACTGAAAAGCACCGGAATGCCCGCATCGATCATTTCTTTATAGGCATATGTCCAACGGCCACGGGACCCGACAGATTCTTCAATCATATTGATGTCCAAAATCATGTTGTGCGGCTGGACACAGGCCGCCACCTTGAGTTTGGCGAGTCGTTGGATGTCTTCGGACCGAATCATCTGGGTGTGTTCAATGCGATGGGGCAGCACCGGCGGCACGCAAGATCGTTCCGTTGCCTCGCTGCGCAATTTAGCGAGTTCCTCTAAGGTGGTAATGATTTCGCGATTGGCCCGATCCCCGATGGCATGCACCATCACGGCCAGCCCTGCTTTTTCCGCCGCTGCAATTTGTCGGCTCAGCTCCGCCATGGAGCCCAGCGGCATGCCGAGTTCGGCATCCAGATAGGGCTCCAGCATCCAGGCAGTGCGCGCGCCCATGCCGCCGTCCGCAAAGTATTTGAGGTGGCCAATGCGAAGGCGCTCATCGCCGAGCCCAGTTCGCAGCCCCAGGGCAATGGCCTCCTCTATGCGCTCACCGGCAAGACTCACCCAGCACCGTAAATCAAGCTCCCCTTTTTCGTTTAAAAGTTGCCAGGCCTTTAAAGCCGGGGCACCCTCCAGGCCGCCCATGAGGCGTGCATCGTGAAGGCCCGTCAGGCCTAAGGTGTGCAGGTATTTGATGCCATCTCGCATTGCAGCCACAAGTTCATCAGCACTTGGCGCCGGGATAACCGCTTTGACCAGATTGGGAGCCAGTTCCCGCAGAATTCCGGTGGGACGCCCGGATGAATCCTTTTCAATCACACTGTCGGGTGGGTCCGGGGTTGTTTCATCAATACCGGCCAGTTCCAGGGCACGTGAGTTAACCGAGGCCAGGTGCAGATCACAGCGCCAGAGGGCGACCGGATGGGCCGGAGCCATTGCGTCGAGATGATCCCGGCGGGGCATGGTATGTTCGGACCAGTCGGACTCATTCCAGCCCTGACCCAAAATCCAATTCTCCCGCGGTAACTTTCCGGCAGCCTGCGCAACCTGGTTGAGTAATTCATCTAAAGATTTGACACGTGCCAGATCGAGTTGCTGCCGCCCCATGGCCCAATCATAGAAATGAAAATGGGAATCCATCATACCCGGAATTCCCAGACGACCATTGAGGTTGACCCGCTCTGTTTTTGAATCCGCCAGGGCGCTAATCTTGTCATTATCACCGACAGCCGTAATCCGGCCGGCTTTGACCGCCAAGGCCTGGGCCCGGGGGTTTTCAACGTCCATTGTCCGTAACTGACCATTAAATAAAATGAGATCTGGCACAAGGGGGCTCCGGGTCATAGTAAAAATCCTTTCTGAAATGGATCGCGCGCATCAATGATGAATTCGTGTCTGCCGGTGATATAAGCGCTTCCGCGTACTTCTGCAATAACCGCCGTTTTATCCTCCAGCTCGATTTCTTCCAAGAGCCGGCCCTGGAAGGTCGTCCCGAGCGGACTCGTGTTAATGAAGGTTTCGTTGAGCCCGAGTTGGTCCCGGTGATGGAGCAGGGTCATTTTGGCCGTGGTACCGGTGCCGCAAGGCGAGCGGTCCATATGTTCTTCGCCCAAAATAACAATGCTCTTTCCTTTGCGCTCAGCGTCCGATGATTGATCATAGAATTCCGTTACATCCACCGTGTTGACTTCAGGCCTCGTGGGATGGCGCACGGTCAATTGTTGATTGGCTGCTTGAATGAGCGACATCCCCAATTCGATAAATCGACGCCCATTTGACGGGATCAAGTCAAGGCCGATCTGATCCGATGAAACCATAACGAAGAACCCACCCACACAGACCGTTGCAACCTGTAGCCGACCCAACTCAGGAATGGATAAGGTTTCATTATCGCTGTAAACAAACGAGGGTACCATCTGGATCGCAACCGATTCTACCTTGCCGTCCTGCAGGTAGGCCGTCGTTTGCATGGGGCCGGAAGGTGTGTCAACAATAACCTGTTGCCTGTCGCCGTCTGCACCGATAGCACCCGCCTCGATCAGGGTCATGACCGCACCCATGGTCGCATGACCGCAAAGATAAGGATAGCGGCGCGCATCCATATAAATCAGGCCAAACCGGGCACCGGCCGATACGGGTTCGGTGACACATGCGGCAAACATATCGCGATGACCGCGGGGTTCGCGCGTCAGCAACAGGCGGATATGATCATGCCGTTCCATGAAAAAAGCCCGTTTTTCCTGCATGGTCTCACCCGGTACGGAACCCACTCCGCCCACAATCAGACGGGCCGGTTCCCCGGCGATGTGCGAATCAATTGAAACAATTCGGTCCGGATAGCGCTCAAGGAATTGTTTTTCGATCCGATTCAGTTTCAGCATACGCGCCCCTCCTTTTCTTACCCTTGGTGTCTGAGGAAGCGAATTCCCATTCAGGTCGGCCAACAACCGCAAAAAAATAAAACCTGAAAACGGCATTGTCTGCTTTCAGGTTTCAAATCGGAAAGTTTGCAGCAAAACGGTCTGCCGGTTCATTCTATGAGAATCAAATGGCAGTGGTGCGGCGATACCTGCACGCTGACCTCCTCACCGATGTCGTAGATCCGTGTTCGCATCATACTGATGACATGAATTTCCCGGTCGGTACCCAGTTCAATGAAGTAACTGACCTCCCCGCCCATGTAACTTCGGTCTTTAATGCGGCCCTGAAAGTGGTTCATCCCCTCCACCGGCTTGAATTCATCCTTGGGAAAGGCATCGAACCGCTGGGCGCGGACGATCATTTCCACCTGGTCACTTTTCGAGAATCCACCTTTATTTTCAGCAAAGAGGATATCGCCGGTCTCAATTTTGACGGTTACATGATGGTCGTCGACATCGACAACTTCACCCAAAATGAAATTAGAGTGGCCCAGAAAATCGGCCACAAAATGGTTGGCTGGCTCATTGTAGACAGTTTCGGGTTTGCCCTCCTGCTGTTTTTTGCCGTCTTTCATGACGAGGATCTTGTCCGACATGCTCAATGCTTCACGCTGGTCATGGGTGACAAAGATAGTGGTGACGCCAAGCATCTGCTGCAGGTTGTCTACCTCCCGCCGCATTTCCTCCCTTAGATTCTCGTCCAGCGCGGAGAGAGGTTCGTCCATTAGCAGCACATCCGGCTCGATTACGATGGCGCGTGCCATGGCGATGCGCTGCTGCTGGCCGCCGGAAAGCTGGCTGGGCATACGGTTCTCCACGCCCGGCAGGCGAACCATTTCCAGTGCCCGTGTCACCTTTTTGTTGACCTCCTCTTTTGACACATCCCTGTATTTCAAGCCAAAGGCCACGTTGTCAAAGATGGTTTTGTGGGGAAACAGTGCGTAGTTCTGAAAAATCATTCCCAGGTTTCGTTTGTGGATCGGAGTGTCGTTTATGCGGATACCCTTGATGAAAATATCGCCCTCGGTGGGCTCCTCCAGACCGGCCACCATGCGCAGCAAGGTGGTCTTCCCGCATCCGGAAGGGCCAAGCAGCGTCACCAGGCTCCCTTCTTCAATGTCAAAATCCATTTTCTCAACGGCGACAACGTTGCCGAACCGTTTTAAAATGCCTTTGAACTGCACAATGGGTTGTTTCTCGTCGGTCGCCAATTACCTGTCTCCCTGTTTTTGAAGCTATCTCAAAAATGCCTTTTAACCCAATTTCTGTGTTGTAACTTTATTTCAAATCCTCGACATACTTAAGTATGCCTGCGGGTTGAAACACGGCCACGCCTTGAACTTGAGCTAAAATCCTATTTTTGAAATGGCTTCATGTTGGTCTGATGCCGGGGTCGGACAGCTCCTCCTAAAAAGGGTCCGACCCCGGCGATCAAATGGCATTTAAAAACATTGATCTATCGAATGTTGATCTAACTGCCCGCCTTGATTCTATCCCATTTCTCGGTCCATGCCACCTGATTGGCATTCCAGTAGGCCGGATTGGCAAACAGATACCCGTCCAGTTTGCCGGTGGGGTCGAAGGCCGGCATCTTCTTAATCTTCTCTGTTAATTTAACCTTGGTCGGATCCAGGCTGGGCGGATAATTTTGCCCTTCGGCCACGGCGATGGCCGCGGCTGGCTCCAGCATGAAATTGAGCAGCTTCTGGGCGATCTCCAGATCGGTGCCTTTCAGGACGAACAGATATTCCATCCAGGAGTAGGTGCCCTTGGGGGAGAGATAGCCGATAGGGTGGCCTTCCTGTTGAAGTGCGGCCACCCGTCCGGACCAGGCCACCGTGGCATAGATCTCCCCGTTGGCCAGCAAGCTCATCAACTCGGCGCCGGAGCTCCAATATTTCTTCATCAGGCTGCGCTGTTCACGCAATGCGGCCCATATGGCCTTCAGATCGGTCATATTGTTGGGGCTCTGGCCGGTGTGAAGCGCCGCGTACCACATGTTGGTCCTGTGGTCGCCGCCCCAGCTGCCCAGTTTACCTTTCAAGCCTTTGTCCCACAGCAGGGAAGCGCCGAGCTTTTCGGCCTTCTCCTTGCTGATTTCTTTGGTGTTATAGGCGATGCCGGTTTGTCCCAGATCATAGGGTACGGCTGACAGGGTCCCTTTGGTAATATCCCGCAAGGGTTTGATCATTGACGCCATGACATTTTTAAGGTTGGGGATTTTGGATTCATCCAGTACCGAAGCAAATCCTAATTCCGCATAGCGGGCATAGTCGAAAACGGCGCTGAGATGGGCGATGTTGAACTCCCCGCCCGGTGGGAAGGAAGCTTTGACGCGCGTCAGGTAGGAGTCCATTCCACCGAATTCACCATCGATGACTTTGATGCCCGTGGCTTTGGTAAAAGGCTTAAACGCGTGTTCCCGGAACGCCTCGGAAACCACGCCGCCCCATCCGTCGAAACGGATGGACTCGGCTGCCCAGGCCTCTTTCACGGCATTTCCAAAGGGCGATCCGACCAGCCCGATGGTGGCACCGGCAAGGCCAAGGTATTTGAGAAATTGACGCCGGCTGAGCGTGCCGTTTTTATACGCCTCGTATAAACGATCCAATTTTTCTTTCGTTACGTTAGCCATTGGTACTCCTTTCATCTGAGGGTTGTCAATTTAGGTCTTTACTTTTGAAAACTTGCGTGACAGGTAACCTGCCAGCAATGGGGTTGTAACGGTCAGTACGATCATGACGGCACCCAGGGCATTGATTTCCGGGCTGATGGAAAGTCTCAGCATGCTGAAAATCTTGACCGGAACGGTTTGATTTTGTGCCGTAGCCCAGAAAAGCGTCGCTGTGATATCATCGAACGAAATGGTAAAGGAAAAAAGGGCGCCAGCCAATATGGCCGGCAACAACAACGGTAAAGTGATCTCTTTAAAGGTCTGAAATGCATTGGCGCCCAGGGATTTTGCCGCCTCTTCGTATTCTGTTTTAATGCCCACCAAGCGTGCCTGAACGATTAACAGCACATAGGGCAGGGTCAGCACAACGTGTCCGATCAGCAGCAGGGCAAAACTCTTGGGCTGCTGAAGAAACCGCAAAAACAGCAGCAGGGCAACACCTAAAACCACTTCCGGAATCATGATCGGTGATAGCAGCAAGGTGTTGAGGGTGTTTTTGCCGGGAAATTCGAAACGGATAAATGCCATCGCGGCAAGAATGCCGATAGCGGTGGATAGCAGCGCGGTCAGCGTACCCAGGACGAGAGAGTTTTTAAAAGCGTCAATGATCGCTTCATTTTGAGCCAGTTTGATGAACCACCGGAAGCTGACACCCTCCATGGGGAAGATACCGAATTGCTTGGGGTTGAATGCAAGCACGATGACCACGACGATGGGTGCGAACAGGAATACGTAAACGATAATCGTGTAGATTCGGATCAACGACCATCCTATTGAGAATTGTTTCATGGTCTAATTTCCCTGAAGGCTTTTGAAAATCTGATTAATTCCCAGGTAGCGGTTGTAGGTCCACACGATCACAAACAACAGGGAGAGCAGGATTACGCTGATGGCCGAGCCGAACGGCCAGTCCAGCGTGCCCACAATCCGCTTGAAAATGAGATTGGCAATCATTTCGTTTCCCGGTCCACCCAGTATCATGGGCGGCAGATAGGTCCCGGCTGTCAGCACGAAAACCAACAAACAACCTGCGCTGACACCAGGAAGGCTCAAAGGGAGCGTCACCTCTCGAAACGCCTGCCATTCGGTACAGCCCATGCAGCGTGCAGCTTCGAGAAGGCTCTTGTCGATGCCTTCCAGGCTGACATAAATATTCAGCACCATGAACGGCAGCAGATACATAATCAATCCCATGAGCACGGTGAATTCATTGTAAAGCATAGATATGGGCGATTGAATCAGTCCGATCTTCAAAAGAAAGTGGTTGATCAATCCCGAATCGCCCATAATGTTGATCCAGCTCATGGTACGGATGATGAAGCTGACCCAAAACGGCAGCATGATGAGCAGAAGAAAAGCCTTTTTATAACGGCTTTCACTGCGGTAGAAAAAATAGGCGGGAATATATCCCATGAAGACGCAGAGAATGACGGTTTCAAAGGAGATGCGAATCGTTCGAATGAGAATTTTCGGGTAGAAGAAATCTTCGAAGAATTTGGCGTAATTACCAAACTGGAAGGCGGGGATGTCCGCTCCGCTGGGAGCGCGCAGCCAAAAACTGTATACAACCACAAAACAAAGCGGTATGACCAGAAGTAAAAAAACTGCGCTCATGGAAGGCGCCAGCAGCGCCCAAGGTTTCCAGGATTTTGGTCGCATGTCTTCTCACAGGGGTGAAAGAACAATAAATTTATAACAATTTAATAAAAATACACTTATTTGAACTGCTGCTCAAAGTCAAGTGGAGATAATATAGAATCTACCTATATTTACGTTTCATACCGGCTGTAGAATCAGAATTGTCCTATATTCCCGGTAATTTTCATCGTTGACAAATTGAAATCATCAAATTATACGGGAAAATATAACGCAGATACTCTTCTCACCTTCCAGTAAGAAAAGCTTGCTATGCATGCCGAAAAGTAGTGAATTCGTCCAGGCAAATCCATATATTGAAGTTTGCTCCCCATCCAACCAATTTTGTACGTATAATTTTTTCAATTGCCTAACCCGACTATTAACATATTTTACATTGCCGAACGCAATGTGAAAAATGGCTGAGTGATGGGTTCCGGCTATGAAGAGGTCACCGTAATTTATTACATATACGGTCAGTTAATCCCCAGTATGCTCAAGCCTTAAAATTGTAGCCTACCCCCCAACGTTTTCCAGGTATTTGAGCGTCTCTAAACCCCTGTGATACTCTAAACTAAACTCAAACGAATCAATCGAATGTATTATAATTAAATTTTCGCAACAGAAATAAGGATTTTTCTCTGAGGCGTACTTGAAGTACGTCGAAGGTAAAAATTCGCGGAGAACGCAGCTTATCGGAAAAATATCCATTTATAATCAAAAACTAAGCGCGGCCACCCGACCACTTCAGCTTATTTTTTAGTATGTCGAAATACTGCCGTTCCGGCAGAGTGATCAGATGAACCGGATGGGGTCCTTTTTTAATGTGAATTTCATCCTGGTCATTAATTTCCAGCCCCTTTTGTCCGTCGAAGGTCAAAACGATATCGGAAGATCCTTTTGTGAGCCGGATTTTGATGTAGGCCGACTGCGGGACAATTAGCGGCCGGTTGGTCAGGGTGAACGGGCAGATGGGGGTTAAAATGATGGATGGTACGCCCGGGTGGATGACCGGACCGCCGGCAGCCAAGGAATAGGCGGTCGAGCCGGTCGGCGTTGCCACGATCAATCCGTCAGCACTGTAAGTGGTCAAATAGTGGTCGTCGATGCGGGTTTCGATATGGGCCAGTCGCGCCAGCGCACCCCGGTTGATGACCACATCATTCAACACGGTTTCCCGTGCGCGGGTTTTTTGGCCGCGTATGACCTTGACAACCAGGCGCATGCGCGTTCGCAGGATAAAATCACCTTTCAAAACCTTTTCGGCGGCTGGATAAAGGTCTTCCTCCGCTATTTCCGCCAGAAACCCCACTTGGCCGAATTTAATCCCCAGAATGGGAATATCCTGATCCCCGATCCAGCGAACTGCACTTAAAAAAGTGCCGTCTCCACCCAGCACGAATATGCACTCCACATCTGAAGGGGGCGGTGACGGTCTGTTGCTGTCATTCTCTTGTCCGGATTCTACGGCTTTTTTGCGAACGATTTCAATTTTTTTGGACCGCAGCCAGCGTTCAAGCTCCTGGGCTTTCTCATTTGCCTTGGCATCTGATTTAACGACCAGTCCTATTTTTTTCAAAGCTTCAATCAACTCCTTTGGAACGGATTATTGTGTTTACTCATACAAATTCGTTACAAAAACAGCAAGATGTTTTTCAATGCACACAAAAGCCCGGTTTTGCAGCTTTTTCATTTCTCTTGACAGATCAAAAAGCGATCGCGTACTTAGTTATCAAAATGTCGACCTAATTTGAGAAAGGAAGAACCGGGTGTGAAAAACACAAAGATTGTTCGATCTGCGATATGGGCATTGCTGCTTTTGCTTATCGCAGGTATTTTAATTTTCTGGTTTTCTTTTAAACCTGATGTCTTCACGGGCAATACCATCAAAATAGGGGAAATCCAAACCTACAGCAAACTGACCGTCTTCACGTTTCCGTATCGTAATGGCTGGCAACTGGCCTTAGAGGAGATCAATAACGCCGGCGGTGTTAACGGTAAAAAAATCGAGGTCATCTCCCGCGATGATCAGGGAAAACCCGGCGAAGCCGTCAAAGTTGCTGAAGAGCTTTTCAGTAAGGATAAAGTCGTTTTGATGTTCGGCTCCTTTTTGTCCAATGTCGGGCTGGCGGTAACGGATTTTGCCAAGCGCAATAAAATCCTTTATATCGCTGCCGAACCGCTGTCGGATGCGGTGGTATGGGCCAAAGGCAACCGCTATACCTTCCGTCTGCGCCCTTCAACCTATATGCAAGCCGCCATGCTGGCCGAAGGCGCCGCGAAAATGCCGGCCAAGCGCTGGGCCACCATTGCGCCGAACTATGCCTACGGTAAAGATGCAGTGGCTTCATTTAAAAAGATATTGAAAGCCAAGCGCCCGGATGTAAAATTTGTGGCCGAGCAGTGGCCGGCGCTGTTTAAGATCAATGCAGGCGCAGAAATTCAGGCCCTGGCGGACGCCAAACCCGAAGCCGTCTATAACGTGACGTTTGCCAGTGATCTGGCCAAGTTTGTGCGCGAAGGCAAGCTGAGAGGCTTTTTTAAAAATGTTTCAATGGTAAGCCTGTTGACGGGTGAACCCGAATATTTAGATCCCTTAAAGGCTGAGGCTCCCGAAGGCTGGCTGGTTACCGGGTATCCCTGGTATGATATCAAGACACCGGCCCACAGCAAGTTTGTTGAGGCCTATCAAAAGAAATTCGATGACTACCCGCGCACGGGATCGATCGTGGGCTACAATGCCATGTATACCGTATATCATGTGCTAAAAAAGGCCGGTTCGACCGACACCGAAAAACTGGTAGAGGCCATGGAAGGATTATCCTTTGATTCAATCGTCGGTCCGGTCACCTACCGTAAAATTGACCATCAGTCGACCATGGGTGCCTATGTGGGTAAAACCGCCCTGAAAGACGGCAAAGGCGTCATGGTCGCCTGGCGCTATGCAGACGGCAAAGATTATTTGCCCAGTGACGCCGAAGTTATGAAGCTGAGGCCCCAATAAGGCAGTCGTTTTAAGCATAACCGTATGAGTAGCGATCGGGTAAATTGAAGCCAATCGTCAACCCGGTCTGTTTGTTGTTCGTTGTCCATGGTCCGTTGCATCTTAATTGAAACTTCGACCTTGACAACGGACAACTGGCCACTGGCAACGGACATGCGTCATTTTATTTCCTTAGCTATTAGAAACCACATCACTCAAATTATCGACATCATATTGTTAGGACGACACCATTGGGTTTCTACCTTGTTCAGTTTCTAACCGGCCTTTCGGATGCATCTGCCCTTTTTCTGGTTGCCTGCGGACTGTCTTTGATTTTTGGCGTTCTTCGAATTGTTAACCTGGCTCACGGTTCCTTTTACATGTTGGGCGCTTATATCGCCTTTTCTTTGATCGCTTACTTACCTCAGGGAGCGTTTTTCTTTTGGACAGGCATTTTGCTGGCAGCTCTGATTGTCGGTTTGGTCGGTGTTATTTTGGAAGTGTTCTTGTTGAGGCGATTGTACAGCGCGCCGGAGCTGTTCATTCTTTTTGCCACCTTTGGTGTGGTTTTAATGGTTCAGGATTTGTCCCGCTGGCTTTTCGGTGCTGAAGATATCCTCGGCCAAATGGCGCCGGGTTTAGAAGGCAGCATCGATATTATGGGGACCTTACTTCCTCAATATGATATCGCCCTGATTGTCATTGCCCCTTTAATTCTTGTCGGACTCTGGCTATTGTTGAATCGTACTCGTTGGGGGATTTTGGTACGTGCAGCGACTGAAGACAGAGAAATGTCCAGCGCTCTGGGTGTTAACCAGACCTGGCTGTTTACTACTGTATTTTTTTTAGGGTCCTGTCTGGCTGGCCTCGGCGGTGCAGTTCAGCTGCCCAAGGGGGGCGCCAACCTGTTAATGGACCTAAACATGATTGCGGCCGCCTTTGTCATTGTGGTGGTCGGCGGAATGGGCAGTATCCCGGGTGCCTATTTAGCCTCGGTCATCATTGGCCAACTCAATTCCTTCGGTGTTTTGATTTTTCCACAAAGCACGCTGTTCTTGATGTTTCTGGCGATGGCCGTGGTGTTGACCATCCGGCCGCATGGTCTGTTTGGAGAGATCGAGGCCGAGGAACACGCTGCCGCGCAGACAGCCGGGACCGTGCTGAAGCCGGCATCCAAAAAAGTAAGACTTCTGGGCTTGATTCTGCTGATTTTAATTTTCGTACTGCCGGTTTTTGTCGGGCAATTCACTCTTGTTTTAATGACTGAAATAGCGCTCTTTGCGTTAGTGAGCATGAGTTTGTATTTTTTGATGACCGGCGGCATGGTGACATTCGGGCATGCGGCGTTTTTCGGCGGCGGCGCTTATAGCGCTGCGCTTCTGGTGCACCATCTGCAAACCCCCATGGAACTGGCCATATTTTTTGCCCCATTAGCTGTTGGGCTTTTGGCGTTGATTATCGGATGGTTTTGTGTGCGCTTATCGGGGGTTTATTTTGCCATCCTGACACTGGCGTTCGCGCAAATCTGCTGGTCGGTTGTATTTCAATGGGCTGAATTCACCGGAGGGGACGACGGCCTTTTAACAATCTGGCCGTCAAAGTGGGCCAGCGAGAAGATTGTTTTTTATTATCTGACCATGGTGCTATGCATTGGCGGAATCCTGCTGCTGCGCTTTTTTATTTTTACGCCGTTTGGCTATACCATGCGGGCCTGCAGGGATTCGGCGCTCAGGGTGGACTCCATCGGAATCAACCTGCGGCGGCACCAGTGGTTGGCTTTTGCCATCGCCGGGGTATTTGCAGGGCTTGCCGGTGGCGTCTATGTCTTTTCAAAGGGCAGTGTGTTTCCGGATGAAATGGCGATCCCGCGCTCCTTTGATTTTTTATTCATGGTTTTGTTAGGCGGTGTTGAAACCCTGTTCGGACCGGTTGCCGGCTCGGCTGCCTATACATGGTTGCATGATAAAATCGCACGCTTTGATTTTTGGCAGCTCGCCATTGGATGCATTTTTATATTTCTGGTTGTGGCTTTTCCGCGCGGTATTGCCGGCTCCGTTCATAATCGCTTTGGAAAATTTTTTGAGGATTAACTGAAATGTGCGGGCGTGTTGAACACACGAAAAATCATTTTATCACGAAAGCACGAAAATTTTAACACACGAAAACGAATCATGGCAGATATATTAGAAGTTCACCATCTGTATAAAGCTTTTGGCGGTGTCAAAGCCGTTGTTGATGTGAGTTTTAATTTGAAAGACGGGCAGTTGCTGGCCATGATCGGGCCTAACGGGGCCGGGAAATCCACCTGTTTTAACCTTATTAACGGGCAATTGAGACCGGATCATGGTGATATTTTCATCATGGGCAAAAACGTTAATGGCAGTAAACCCAGAGATGTCTGGAACTTAGGGGTCGGTCGCACCTTTCAGATCACTTCGACCTTTGCTTCCATGTCGGTGCTGGAAAATGTCCAGATGGCGCAACTCTCCTATTACAAGCGCACCAAATCTTTGCTGCAGAAGGTCGGCCGGCTGTATGTGGACGAATCCATGGCCTTGCTCAAATTGCTGGGTATTGAAGATCAGGCCGAACGGGCCTGTGGGGTACTGGCCTATGGCGATCTCAAACGCGTGGAGCTGGCCGTGGCGCTGGCCAATAAGCCCAAGTTATTGCTCATGGACGAGCCCACCGCCGGCATGGGCCCGTCTGAGGCCCAAAATCTGATGGAATTGACCAAAGACATTGTGCACACGCAAAATATAGGTGTTTTATTCACCGAACATGATATGGCTGTGGTCTTTAATCATGCCGATCGCATCATCGTTTTGAATCGCGGTGAACTGGCGGCCGAAGGCACACCGGATGAAGTTCAGGCAAACGAAAAAGTTAAAGAGATATACCTCGGGCACGGTGAGCCCGCCGGTATCGGCAAGAAGGAATTAATCCCAGCCGATTCAAAAGAAGCGTAAATATGCCTGCAGATAGCCAAGACATCATGCTGAAAGTTGAAGGCCTCAACACATTTTACGGCAAGGCCCAGATACTATTTGATATGGTGCTCGAGGTTAAACGCGGGGAAGTAAACGTTTTGCTGGGCCGCAATGGCGCCGGCAAAACCACAACCTTAAAATCCATAATGGGCATCGTCGCTCCTAAAAGCGGTACCATTACATTCAAAGGTAAGGCCATTAACGGGCTGCCGCCGTTTAAAACCTGTGCTCTGGGGCTGGGTTATGTGCCTGAGGATCGCCGTATTTTTTCCAGGCTGTCCATTCTGGAAAACTTTGAGGTCGGCAAACAGACCCCGCGTGAGGGCCTTGAGCCCTGGACGCCCGAACGCCTATTTGAGCTGTTTCCGAACCTAGGAGAACGTCGCCACCATGCCGGCGGCACCCTCAGTGGTGGCGAGCAGCAGATGCTGACCATTGCCCGCACCCTGATGGGCAATCCCGAAATGATCATTTTAGACGAGCCCTCCGAAGGGCTGGCGCCGGTCATTGTTGAACAGTTGGCCCAAACCATTCAACGCCTGAAATCCGAAGGGGTATCCATGTTGCTGGCCGAACAGAATCTGAATTTCGCCCGCACGGTATGCGATCGGGCCTACATTGTTTATCTGGGCCGCACCCACCATGAGAGCGCCATCGATAATCTCTCGCAGCAAGCCTACGAAAAATATTGCGCGCTCTAATTTTAGAGGACAGAAGTCAGACGCTGTATAATTACGCTGTTTGTTCCATCGAATCAAAATTGAATTTACTTTTCTGATTAAATCAAAGGGAAGTATATGAGGGTTGCTCTGATCAGTGGCTATCAGCGCAGATTTGCCTGAGCAGATCCTTATCCAGGTTGCCGCCGGTTAAGACCACACCCACTTTGCCGTCCGGGTCTGACCAGTGATCGTGCAGCAGGGCGGCGACACCCACGGCCCCGGATCCTTCCACCACCAGCCCATGATGCATGTGTAAAAAGCGGATGGCGGAACGGATGTCATCTTCTGTAACCAGCACCATGCAATCAATCAGGCGGCGCCCAAGCTCAAAGGTAGCCTCGCTGATGCCGCCTTCAAGGCCCTCGGCAATGGTCTCTTTGGAAGGGAAGGTCAAATACGGCCGGTTTTCCTCCAGGGACCGGGTCATGGCGCAGGAAGCGTTTGATTGACAGCTGACGATCCGAATGGCCGGATTGATTGCTCTGGCGGCGGTGGCCACTCCGGCAATCAAACCGCCGCCGCCGACCGGCACGATTACAGCATCCAGGTCTGAAACCGCTTCCAACATCTCGAGCCCAAGGGTGCCGTGGCCGGCCATGATCAGCGGATCATCAAATGCCTGGATAAACACCCGGCCGGATTTGGCAGCATCCGCCAGCGCTGCCGCGTGGGCCTCATCAAACAGGCGGCCTTTGATTATCACCTCAACCGGGTATTGTTGAATGGCTTCCAGTTTGATGCGGGGAACCGTCTGCGGCACATAGATGCGGCAGGGCATGTTGAAGCGGCTGACAGCATAGCCGACACCCTGAGCATGGTTTCCGGCGGAGCTGGTGACGATGCCTATATTTTTTTCGCGCTCGCCGAGGGAGGCAATCTTATGGTAGGCACCGCGTAATTTAAACGAGCCCGTTCGCTGCAAACACTCGGCCTTTAGAAAAACAGTCATATTTGTGCGTTCGCTAAGGGCGGCAGAGTGTATGAGCGGCGTTTGCCGGATGATGCTCTGCAAATTTTGGCGGGCGTTGCGGATTTCCTCAATGGTCAATGCCGTCATAGACCCAATTTCCACAAACAGCACCCGGTAGTCAAGGCTTTTATTCGGGGACCAGATGTCAGAGGTCAGACTACAGAGGCCAGAGGACAGAAGACAGAAGTCAGAAGTCAGAGGTCAGAAAGCGGATGGAGGCTGCCAGAAGTAGGGGCGGGGATTGCGCCCCTGCATTTTAATATCGCTATGATAAATATTAAAAGGAAAACAGCAGCCGCGAGGTCCGCAGCATTTTTAAAACGGAAAAAGGCTGCTCAGGGTATCGATAAAACAACTGCTTCCGCCGCCACCGCCGCCTGATGAACCCGATGAAGCGGTGCTGGCCGGAGCCGCGCCCATACCGGACGGGTCAACAATGATGCCGTTTTGCTGATTGTCGTCGTCACCCGTGCCACCATCGACTAAAGTGATGCTCAACCGGGTTCGATCACCGTTGAGCGCAACGTTGGCGCTGTAGTCATACCAGCCTAAACTTGGGCTGTATTTGTACCATTTGTAGCCCTGCGGCATGGGCTCCGGTAACAGAACCTTGACAGTGGTGCTGCTACCGGGGATGTCGACTTTGATTGTAAAGTCCATCAGACCGTAAATCATATTTTGCGGCATGCCGTTTCGATTCGTTATATCATTACCATCAGGGTCAACCGGCTGTAAGCTGACCAGGTCCGCGTCGCCGTCCGGCTGCAACCCCAGAATTGAATTTGTTGTAGTCTGAAAAGTGATGACATCCGCGGGCACCGTCTGGATACCGTTATCGGTGATGTTAATGGTTACCGAATCCGAATCCGTTTCTCCGCCCGAATCAATTACAGTCAACTGAAAAATAAGCGTGACATCTTCTGTGATCGGGGCGGCTACAAAAGTAGGTCTAACGGCAGCCGTGTCCGATAGCGCTATCGCCGGCCCGCTGGTCTGGGTCCATTCATAGGTCACAATTGCGTCGTTGGGGTCCGATGATTGTGAACCATCCAGCGCAACGGTTTCACTTTCAATAACGTCCTGATCGGGGCCGGCGTCGGCTACCGGCGGCAACTGATTGATGGCAAAGCTGACCGCAAGGGTGTGGTTGCTGCTGACATCTTCAAATGTGTAGTCGGTGGTGATAGCCGTTGCAACACCATCCACCAGAATTTCGGCCACGCTGTATCCGGCGTTGGACGAAATCGTAAAAGTGATATCGTCACCCTGATTCACCTCGACATTTCCTTGCGGTGTGACGCTGCCGCCTGTTCCGGCTGTGGCTGTGATGGTGTAGCTGGCAATCTCCGGACAGGAACTGACACCGCTGCGGCGACCAAAATTCTGGGTCCAGTAATGGCCATAGGTGCTGCTGGCCACATAGGCATATCCAACACCGATGTCGCAAAAATTGGGGTTCAATATGTTGGCCCGGTGGCCAGGGCTGGCCATCCAGGTGTCGATCACATCTTCAGGGGTGGGTTGGCCGGCGGCGATGTTTTCACCGCAATAATTCCAATTGTAGCCGGCGTCCGTCATTCGACCACACGCAGTTCTTCCGTCAAGGCTCATGTGGCTAAAATAGTCGTGCAACCCCATGTCCTCGGAATGGCCCCGGGCGGCAGACGCCAGGCTGGTATCGTAACTGAGCGGCGGGAGCCCCTCTGCATCCCTTTCAATATTGACCAGATCAATCACTTCGGATTCAAAATCGGCATAGACATATCCGCCAAGCAGCAATGAGCAGCATGTAAATATAATCAGGACCCGTTTCACCGCAGTGCCCCCCATGTAGGTGTATAGCGTAATGGTTTTAAAGACGCGGATCAAATATTCTTAAAAACCTGTGCAATAACCACACCATCAAGGCATATTTTTATAAAGTTTAATAAATTAGGATGGTTATACGTATACCCCGGTCATCTTTGTGTGTTTCAATGACAGATTTTATCAACATGCCGTACAAAAAATGTCACATGCGCGCTGCATCATTTCTGCATTTGTAAACCTTTCGAAAATCAATTACGTCATAGGCCTTAAATTTCCGGATCGATCCATTGATCGAAGAAAGGAGAGGAAAGATGAAAAAGAGACTCATAGCGCTGCTACTGGTATTTTCATTGATTGCATGTACGGGAATGTCCCAAAGACAGCAAACCGGAACCGCCGTTGGTTCGGTCGGTGGCGCCGGTGTGGGGGCCGTCATCGGGGGCGCATACGCCGGTAATACCGGTGCCTGGATTGGCGGATTAATCGGTGCAGGACTCGGCGGATTGGCCGGCTATCAGGTAGCTTCCTACATGGACCGGCAGGAAGCCGATCTGAATGCCGCCCTTGCTGAATCAAGAGCTTACAACCGTGCCAGCATCGAGCGCGATCGCGAAAACACCGATATTCTTCTGGCCACTTTCAAAGGCGATGTGTTCTTTGATTTTGATTCGGCAGCCGTTAAATCCGGTGGATTTACTGAAATTGATCGTGTAACGCCCGTGCTGCAGAAATACAACCACACCGCCATTCAAGTTGAAGGCCACACCGACGCGGTCGGCAGCGAACACTATAATCAGCAATTGTCCGAACGCAGGGCTGCAGCTGTTCAAAATATGCTGATTCAACGCGGCATCGACCCCAAACGGATTCGCTCGGTGGGTTTTGGTGAGTCCCAGCCGGTGTCTTCAAACAACGCCGTTAACCGAAGGGTAACCCTGCGGATCATACCGCTGGTAGATGGGAGTAGCGCATAGAAAAGGTTTCAGGTGTCAGGAAATAGATGACAGAAGACAGAGGCCAGAGGCCAGAAGACCCGGCTTCGCTCTTCGCTTTTGCAAGCCTCGCCGCGACAACACGCCGCGGCTAGCCGAGGCCAGAGGGCAGAAGTCAGAAGACAAGGGAAAGGGGCGAAGATCAGTCGGGCTGCATGTGGCGTTCTAATGTATACAGCTCGATAATATCATTGACCTGACGGGCGGTGGCCGAATCCTTTAACGTTTGAATACGGTCTGTTCCATAATAGGTTTGCCTGTCCAGCCACGACACAAAATCATCGCTGGCAATAATTTGATGCCAGGCGGGATGCTTGGCTGCGACCTCGGCATAAAGCACCACCGCTGCGGCTAAATCCGGCGCAAACAGCGTATCATGGCCCATCTGATGATCGGCCGCAAATTGCTGCAGGGCAGCGCTGGTATAGGGGCCGATAATACCGTCAATCGGCCCTGTCGCATAGCCGCCGGCAATCAAACTTTTTTGAATGCGTCTGACCCGGGCCATATCCCGGTTGTAGGCGTTCAGAA
>JAHEIW010000016.1:47329-54834 GCA_024639185.1 Deltaproteobacteria bacterium
AGGGCAGCGCTGGTATAGGGGCCGATAATACCGTCAATCGGCCCTGTCGCATAGCCGCCGGCAATCAAACTTTTTTGAATGCGTCTGACCCGGGCCATATCCCGGTTGTAGGCGTTCAGAACCTTTTCAGACAAGTCCTTTTGATAGTCGATTGGCTCCGGGGCCGCAACTGCAATGGGCGCTGCTTGTTTTTGGACGGTTGGCGTTTGAACTTTCTGTGTCGGCGCTTTTTCAGGGCGGGCTGCCGCGGCGGGCTTTTGTGGGGCTGCAACAGTCGGCTGTGCTTTTTGGATTGCCGGTGTCTGCGGCACTGTTGACTGCGGCCGATTCAAAACCCGGTAAATCAGCAGAACGCCCAATACCGCGATAATAGCCACAAATCCAAATATCAGGCTTTTGTGAACGGTTTTTTGAATTTGGGGTCGTCCGGTGACATCATCCGGCTGGGTCGGGTGTTCGGGCTCCCAGGGCGGCGCGTCAGCCGGGTGCTCCGACGCAGCCGCCGGCTCAGATTCCAATGCCGGGTCGGCGCTGACCTGCGTTTTGGGCCCGATATCGGTGGGTTGGGGATCCGGCTCGATTCTGTCAGGCGTTGCTGCGGGTTGCGGCCTGGTTGCCAGATACGATTTAAGTTGCTCGTAGGCTTCGTTTATTTCTTTTAATTTCGTTTCGGCTTTGCGCCGATAGCGCGGCAGGTTCTGATAGTTTTCCGGGCGCCAGGAATTGCTTAATTCCCGGTAAGCCCGCTCTACGGCTTCAATTGTGGCCGATTCATTCAGCTCAAGTATGTCGAAATATTTTTTCATTTGGCTCTATAAAGAACATATTCACAACATTCTGAATCTTAAAACAAGCAAAAAATTTCAAATAGTAGTAAGATAAAGACTTTTTTCACTAAGTTAGAGAAGTACATATGAATTCAAAAATCGATCTTAAAAATAGTAGATCACGCTCCCCGCTTAAAAGCGGGATTTCACATCCGATCTTAAAACATTAAAGTGTTCAACAAAGCAAGGTGCAAACCGATTCAAAAGTGGAGCATACACATTAGTATTCGAGCATTTTGAATCGGTTTTACGCACACCTTAATCTTCATAAAAATAGATGTGTGATCCATTTATCCTGGATATCACAGCCATTGAGCGTAAGATGCATTTTTTAGATCGTTTTAAGATTGGGCAAAGTATTCATGCTTATCAGATTCATCAAAGGCAATGACGCCTTGACGCCGCGCAGTGTTGTAAAGTCTGTCTATATAAGCTCGCCATTGAGCACCCAGTTGGGGATCATCCTGCAGGCAGCAATCGATGGCGTGATTGATTTCGTGCTTTAAAATAGTCTCAAACTCAGGATCGTCCAGCGCAGATGCTGCAATGAAAATGAGCCGGTTGTGATGATGATAGGCTGCCGGTTGTCGATCCCAGGTTTGGCCCTCTTCTATATGATCTTCGACTTCGTACCAGTACCGTTGCCCGTCCCGGCTGATATCCACCCATCGGCCCGGCGTGATGCGGCCGTTGCCGTCCAGATCCACCCCGAAGCCGAGCTCGGTGGGCCTGGTTTCCGCTGCACCGACGAAAAACCGGATGTTATTGTACACTAAAAAATCAATTAGTCCCTCAGGCAAAGCGGATATTTTTTGGGTTGCGCGCGTCAACTCTTCCGGGCCGGCGGTGCCGCCCACCATCTCGTCGGAAATTGGGTTAAAGAGTGAAGGCTCGGCGAGCGGCTTCAGGGGATTTAAATTTAAACCGGTGATAAATTTTCTAAAATATCCTTCGGTGGCCAGGGCGGTTTCAAACATGGCCAGCGGATGATATTTGACCAGATCGGGAAATTCGCCCAGACAGGTATGGGTGGAAGGGGTTAACTGGGCATGTGAAAAAATATCCTGCAGACTGTGCAGGCCAATGGCAAACTCTTCCTCGGCCGCATCATAAAAACGCTCGTCGGCCAGCTTGTGGGCACGCGCGAGGTGAATTCGGGCGGCAGTGATGCGAGTGTCCTCCTCGCCGGCAGGGCTGCGGTTGTAATGCCGCTGGATGTCACCGATTTTGCCAACTGTGCCGGTGATGCGGGGCTGGGCGGGATTGTGCGGATCGCGGTAATGGGTCTGGCTGATATCGATACCATAGCATTGGGTGGCGATCCGGCGGGCCTGCTGCCTGCTGAAACCGAACCGGACAGCGATGTCGTAACTGCCGAGGTCTTCACCGCGGCGTCTCCCCGAATCAATGCTGCCCGCGTGCGGCCCTCTGTCCCATGCATACTGGCGTACCTGTTTGCGCAAAATTCCCAGATAGCGTGCATCCCTGGGTAGCTCGGATAGCTGACCTTTTGCGATGTCTTCCAAGCGGCCGTAAGGGGCTGTATGGTATCGAGCCGTATTCTGTCTTTTTTCAGTCCATCTGACCGCCAGGGGGTCGATGAAATGATCAATGGTTGTGGCGGTACCGGTCGCTAATTTGCTGGCTGATAGAAAGAATTTCTGGATCATGGCGCCCGTTTTTTTAGAAAACGGAAAATAGCGCGGGTCCGGGCGATAATCTTTAATCAGGTGAAAGGCGCGCAGCAGATCGGCATTGGTTCGGCCGGCTGTCAGAGAGGTTTTCAAACCCAGCTCGGACAAATAACCGGACGGATCGAAACTGTCGATAGGTTTGCCGCCCAGCGTTTGCCTGTACGCTTTGTAAACCGCGGGCGCCGCGGCTGACTGCCAGCGACCGGACGCATACGGATCTTCGGCCACAGCCAGGTTGCGCTCAATCTCTGTTGATAGCGCCCCTGCAAGCCATATTGCGGGCTGAAAAAAATCTATTTTAGAAATGGGCATCATTTCCCCTGCCAAAGGTTTACTCTGTATAAAATAGGGGTTAAAGGTTCAGGGTTCAAGGGTTCAAAGGTTCAGAGGTTCAAAACTTCAGGACTGAGGGCTATTTAACTATGGTTCACACGTTTTGGGTTTCGGGTCAGGCTGGGGTGACCTGGAGGCGCGCTGCGTTTTAAGCACGCTTTAAGCTTCTCTCTACGAGCCACAACTTAACAATTCGTTTCTCGGGCTTCGAGGAGAAAAATTAGCCGAGGATTTACAAAATGATTTTATTTAACAAAAAGAGTTGATCTCTCTGTGATCTCTGTGGGCTCTGTGTGATAGATAATTTAATACCTGCTGTTTTGGTTATTTCTTTTTTTTGAAATCGGCGATTTCGCTAACAGCCTCGATAGTGGCTTTTATGTGGTCTTCGGTATTAAAGGGGCCGATGCCAATACGGACCGAGCCGCCATTTTCAGCGATGCCCAGCTGCTCGTGCACCAGGGGGGCGCAATGAAGTCCGGTGCGGCAGGCAATATCATAATCACCATCCAGCAGGGTGCCCGTATCGAGCGCCTCCATACCGTCTACGTTAAAACTGAGAACGCTGATATGATCGGTCAGGTCATCCTGACAATGTAGCGTCACGCCATCCAGTGCCATGAGACCATCCCGTGCCATTTGTGCCAGTTTCATTTCATGAGCGTGAATGGTGTCGATTCCCTTTTGGGCAATCCATTTCAAACCGGCATGCAATCCGGCAATGCCCATTACATTGCCGGTGCCATATTCCAGGCGGTAGGGATAGTCGTCCAGGTGCATGCGATCGGCGGAGCGGACACCCGTGCCGCCGGCGCGGGTATGGTGGATGTCGATGCCTTCCCGGACATAAAGGCCACCGATACCGGTGGGTCCCAGCAGGGATTTATGACCGGTAAAGGCCACTACATCAATGTTCATTTTGTCGATGTCGATCGGTACTTTACCGGCCGATTGTGAGGCATCAATGGCAAACGGGACACCGTGTTCGCGACAGATACGGCCGATGGCCGCTACCGGCTGAACCGTGCCGATGACGTTGGAGGCATGGTTGACGATAACCAGGCGGGTGTTGGCTTTGATTTTTTGTTTGATATCGTCCGGATCGACAAAGCCTCTGGCATCAAACGGAACGTAGTCGACTTCAACACCGTGTAATTGGTTCTGATGATACAGCGGGCGCAGCACGGAATTGTGTTCAACCGTTGTTGAAATGGCATGGTCGCCCGGATTGAGCAGCCCGAAAATAATCAAATTAAGGGCATCGGTGGAGTTATAGCCAAAGCATAGCCGGTTGGGATCCTTGCCGCCAAAAAAATCGGTCAGCTTCTGGCGGGTGTCGTCAACCAGCGCGCCGGTCTCCATGCACATATCGTATCCGGAGCGTCCCGGGTTGACTCCAAAGTCCCGGAAAAATGAGTCCATGAACGCATAGACCTCTTCGGGTTTTGGGTAAGAGGTGGCGCCATTGTCAAGATAAATGAGTTTTGTCATTACAGGATATCCTTGCTTAAGTTAAGCCAGCATTAATTTTATTGCGGTTCGGTCAATAAATCGTCAGCTGCTTCTTTATTTTTTGGGCCACCATATGGCAATTCGTGGATAATTACAACAGGTCCTGAAAGTTGCTTGAAAATTAGTGCGAAGTTTAAAATGCACTTTCACCACGGCGGGCTAAATGGATAACTGGCTTTGTTTTAGCCTGAACAGGGCAGGGTGACCTGCATCCCTTCGCCCATGCAGACGCCCAATCCCATGAAGAATCCTTCCGGCTCGTAGGTTTCAACATTGTCTCGGTGGGTTCGAGACCTGGATTTACATTTTCCGGACAGCGGTACGCAGCGGGCTAAAATACAGGCGGACTTATCGCAGTCGGTACTTCCGGTAACAAGGCGCTAATATATTAAACTCCATTTTTTTGGGTATTAGCGCTACAACATTATCTCGTTATAGCGCTAAAACGTCAAGCGGGAGGCGAATCGCCGGTCTGTTTCGGTTTCGGTTTAATCAGCCATTTGTCGGCCTGACTGATCATCTTGCCCAGCTGTGCCATAATTTGCTCATAAGCAGCGTCGAGTTGCTCGCAGGTGCTGTCATCCAGGTATTTGCATTGGCGTGCAAATTCAATCCATACCTGGGTCTCACAGGCGTGACCTTCGGAATCATTTAGTTTGGCAATAAAAGGGGTTTTGAAGCGCCTTTTACGCCAGGCTCTGCTAATCTGCGAGCAGACCGAACGCGCTGCCTGCCGCAGTTGATCGGTCAATGCATATTGTTCCTCGGGCGGAAATTTAGCGGTCAATTGGAAGATGTCCATGGCAGTGTGCATGGCATTTTGAAAAACCCTTAAGTCTCTGAAACTGTTTATTTTATCTGGCATATGGCACTCTCCTTTCAGCAAACAATACCGACACTGATATTGATATTTTATCAGCCGCCCGTCGGACAGGCGGCTGATGGCGACCTAACAGTGGATGGACTACTTTTTGGCCTGCCGTTTTTTGGGCTTTTGGACGCTAATCATGGCTCTATTTTTTTCGAATGTTTTTTCGCCGATACGCGGCACCTGCATTAAATCCTCCGGTTTTTGGAAGGGCCCGTTTTTCTGGCGATAGGTGATAATAGCGGCGGCATGACTGGCGCCAATGCCGTTCAACTGTGTCAGTTGTTCGGCCGTGGCCGTGTTGATGTTAATTTTGCCAACATCACCGGCATAGACCCCGGACGCAACGATCAGGCCCATTAAACATACAGCTAAAACGCGTCGTAAATTTTGCATGTTTTCCTCCTTTCAAGTGTGGGTTATCAATCATTCCCGTGTCCCAGCGACAGGGAACCCGTAAAAATGGACGCAATATTTTTAAAAAAAGTCAACTAAAACTTGCATAATTTTAAACCAACTGTTATTTGGAATTTGCACTCAATTGAATCCCCATTGGATGAGTGATCTCATTTTAGCATGGTTTGAAGGCGGTCTATAAATTTTGTTTTACCTTGACGTTAAAGTGACATATAAACCGGTAAATTATGGTTGTCAATAAAAATTTGCTAAAAAAGCAAAAAAAATTTACCTAACAGGTATTCATGGTTTACTGGATCGACAGGGGAGAAGAATGACTTGTGAAAAAAAACAAAATAATAACAATGAGATAAAACTTTCGCTGAGCGAAACTGAGGATATCATCAGGCGGCTGAAAGCGGCACTGGATGTTAAATCCGACGGGCAGCTGGCAACATATTTAGGCATCACACGACAAAACATCGGTGCGGCTCGCAAGCGGGACGATGTTCCCCCAGGATGGATCTACAAGGTAGCGGAGCTCAGTGGATGTTCCATGGATTGGCTGCGTTTCGGACAGGGTCCACGCAAACGGGCAATATATACAGCAGAGACATCTGAACAGGTGGGGCAGCTGTCCAGCCAGGATTCAGCCTACCGGCTACAGGTAAGCTGGAAACCGCGTTCAGCAGATGAAAGGCGCAGTGATGCAGACACGGCCGGCTTCGGCGCCGCGGTTGAGATGCTGGCCAAAATATATGGCTCCGAAGATCAGTTGCTGATCGGTGCGATCAATACCGATCTACGGGCATTTTGCGAAGCCATTGATCGTCAGCAACGCGAACAGCTCTCGACCAAAGAGCTCATCGAGCTGAAAAAGCGCCTGGCGACGATTGAAAAGCAACTCAAGCGAGATCAGTAGTTTGATTTTGAATTTTTGGGTTTAATTCAAGCGAGGCCATGCCACTGTTATCATTCTGAAAGGCATCTCTTTTGGTGTGAAACAGATATGGAATGCAAAAAAGGGGAATCCTTAAGAAATGGATTCCCCTTTATAAGGGCCGTTAACCGGATTTAATAGTGGTTGTTAAAAAAACGTCCCGATTGCGGAACGTTTTTTTGCTACAACACTTATGCCGCCATCCTTTTTTGCGTTATTCCGAACATTATTATGACAAGCGGTAACCGTTTATTTTACGGTGCGATATTCATAGTGGGAGCGAAAATCCCTGGTGTTGGCATAGACCAGTTTGGGCACCAGTTTGCCATATTTTTCTTTGGGATCGCTGACACCGACGCTAAACGGGCCGTCTTTAATCAAATTGATGCCGGCTACCTGGGTTTTTCCGGAAGTGGCTCGAGTCCAGCATGTAGCGCCGCTGTGGGTTTCCATAATTCGGGTTTTAAGAGCAGCTTCGACATAGGCCTTTGCACTCAGGGACTTTGCAGCCGTATAAACATTGATTTTCGGCTTTATGGTAGAAACCTGCAGGTGCCCCAGTATGATGGCATCCACCTTATATTTTTGGCCGATGGACTGAATGGTTTCGGCATTGAGTTGGCTGTGTCCTAAAAGACGCATCAGGTAATCCGCATCCCCAAGCTCGAGAATACGTGTACCCGGTTGCGCTGATTGAAGGTTTTCAATAAAATTTTGGGTGACATAGGGTTTGAGCGTATCTTCGGCATTGGTCGAAAATTCAACCACGCCAATCGATGGATACGTTTTCAAATCGACTTTGGGCGGTACCAGCACTTTTTCACTATGGGCACATGCCAGAAGCACTAGCATTATGGTTGCCAGCAAAAGTGGAAAACGTAACAGCCCGCTTCTGATGTGCACCGTGCAGTTTAATTTTTTCGTTTTCATCGCGC
>JAHEIW010000230.1 GCA_024639185.1 Deltaproteobacteria bacterium
TAAACAGGCGACGGACTCGGCTTCAAGCTCTTCCTGGATTGCGCTGAGATGGTGCCGCTCTGACCACCAGGCGTTTTTGTCGATTCCCAGATGACCGCATAAGATATGAGCGAGCTCGAGGGCCAGCCTGGCGAATTTTGTCTCTGTCGTGTCGGCCGGGTCGAGCATTATCAGGTAACCGGCGTCTTTGGCCAGCTTTAAATGTGCGTATTTTTTCCTGATAGACGGTGTCATGCGCAGCGCCGTATCGTTGTGACGATCATCTGATACCACCTCACGTACCTCAATGCCGTGCAGCATGCAGTTGTGAATGGTGTTTTCATAGACCCTGGCGGGCAGCCTATCCGGGGTCGGATAAGATATCAACTGCGCGGCAATAACCGGGTCACCTTCAGTATCCTTCAGATCGTATACAAAACGTACCGGGCCCATTGGCGCCAGGATCAGCAGCGGCCGGGCATTAAGCTTGATGCGCCGGCCAAACTTGCGCGCCCAGGTGCGGGCCGTTGCCACATGGGACAGCGCCGGGTTCTGGGTATACAGCAAAAAACCATTGAAAGCCGAATACTGCGGCAGGCGGGCAATAAAATTGAGAACCTGAAAATATTCACGGCAGCCGCGGTAGCGGTTGTCGGCAACAAACATTTCATCGATCGCATTGGCTTCGGTGGCCGGATCAGCCCATGGGTTAGCAGGGCTGTCATTGAGCGCTGCGGCGTCACCTTTTGAAAATAGGCCTAACTGCTGTGACATGCTTCACATCCTTTATGGTATTTTCGAAAATTTTGCCCTTCCTTTTGATTGCTTTGATGCAAGACGCACTCTGGCGCAGGACCTGCGGACAAGCTCAATCCGCCAGCATCGCACGCATTTCGGCAAACCGGGTCTTTTCCCCGGCGTCCACTTTCGGATAGGCTATATTTAATTTTTCAAGACGCTGAACAATAATATCGGCGACGCACATGCGCATAAACGGTTTGTTATCGGCGGGTATGGCATACCAGGGTGCCCACGGGCGCGAGGTGGCACTGATGGCTGCTTCGTATGCGGCCATGTAATCCGGCCAGAATTTGCGTTCATTGACATCACCGGCCGAAAATTTCCAGTTTTTGCTGGGCTCGTCAATGCGCGCCAGAAATCGCCGACGTTGCTCTTCAAGGGAAACATTCAACCAGAATTTTAAAATAACGGTCCCGTTGCGTGCCAGATGCTTTTCGTGGTCGCAAATAGATTCGTAGCGTTGCCGCCAGATGTTTTTAAGGTCGGTATTTTCGGGAAGCTTCTGGGCTTCGAGATATTCCGGGTGGACCTTAACCACCAGAACCTCTTCGTAATAACTGCGGTTAAAAATACCAATCCGGCCGCGCTCGGGCAGGCGCGTGGCCGTACGCCATAAAAAATCGTGGTCCAGCTCTTCGGGCGACGGCTGTTTGAATGAAAATACCTGACACCCGGCCGGATTGATTCCGCTCATTACGGCACGAATGGTGCCGTCCTTGCCGGCGGCATCCATAGCCTGGAAGATCAGCAGGACAGCATAGCGGTCATGCGCATACAGCATGCGCTGTAAATCCGCGATAGCGTCGATGCGTTTTGCAAGGCGCTTTTTGCATTTCTTTTTGTCCGCAGCATCTTTTGGCGGCGTGGTCACTGCTTTTTTGACACGGAATTTACCATCATCTTTAACCAGATATGGACTGGCCACCGCTGGGATCATGTGCCCTCCTTGACGGTTGCAGGTTAGCCATAACTTCCATCAAAAAGCCCCGTTTCTCGGATTGAGATAGGGGCTTTGATGTCTTGCCATGGCGACCTCTGGGTTCAGGGTGAGTAGGCTGGGTTGTCATTTCGTTTTTAGCATAGGGGCTTTTGCCAAGTCAACAACCGGGTCCCGGATGCGCCCTAACCTTTCTTCTGTTTGCCATGTTCTCAAGTTTCACGGGTGTTCAGCCGATATTTATTTGAGGCAGCAGTTCGGTATTCTGTTTTTGGGGAGGTTATCGATGGGCAGCACATCATATTGTAGTGTCATCAAATCCAGTATGAATTCGGAACAAAACGAGAGTTTGTACGCGCAACAGGTCAAAAAAAAGCTAACAGCGATTCTGGATTTGATGGATGAGATGCCACGCCGGGTGGTGCAGATGAGATTGGGTTTGATCGGCGGTCACGAGATGACCGTTGACGAGGTGGCTGACGCCCTGGGCCAGAGTCTGCAACAGGTCCGTACATGGGAGGAAGAAGCCCTGCACATCATGCACCATCCCGAATTCGCCCGCCAAAAGATCGAGCGCTATGACTGTCCGCTTTTTGCCCACTGACTCCTGTGTTTCGTGTTACGGGTTAATCGGGCAGGGATAAACCCCGCCCCTACTTTTGATTTTTGCCTTCTGCCCTCTGTCTTCTGACCTCTGGCTTCTGTCATCTGGACCTGCGACCAAAGACCCACTCTGTGTTTGAAGACAGTTTTGCCTCAAACCGGTAACCATCCAGATTAAAAGACTTCAGATCTTCAGGCTGCTTTATCCGCTGCCGAATAATAAAGTCACCCATCCGGCCTCTGGCCTTTTTAGCATAGATCGCCACCACCCGGTAGCCGGAATTCTGCTGTTCCTTAAAAACCGGAGTGATGACGGTCGCCTCCAATCGATTCACTTTGACAGCCTTAATATATTCAAGAGAAGCCAGATTTATAAGAATCCCTGACTTTTCCCGTTGGAGCAGGGCGCCCAGTGACTTATGGATTTTATCCCCCCAGAATTCATACAGGTTCCTGGTGCTGCCGGCCGCTAGTTTGGTGGCCATCTCCAGGCGATAAGGCTGAATCAGGTCCAGCGGGCGCAGAAGTCCAAATAGGCCTGATAGAATGCGAAGATGCTGCTGGGCAAAATCAAATTCGTCAACCGTGTATGTGTCAATATTCATGGCCCCGAAAACATCGCCTTTAAATGCCATCAGGGCCTGCTTGGCGTTGGCAGGACCGGGGTGCATCTGCCAGTTGCGATAGCGATCGGCGTTTAAAATCGCCAATTTTTCACTGACCTTCATCAAATTTGTCAGCTCAGCTGCGGAAAGCTTGCGCAGCGCTTTTACCAAAGATGTGCATTCAGCTAAAAATTCCGGAATCGAGTGTTTGAATTTGCGAGCGGGCGGCTGCATATCCAGGGTTTTAGACGAATTCAATACCGCAATCATTTGATACGGATTCTCCTCTAAGGCCTTTTTGACTGGTGGATGCCGTCGAAATTTGTCTCTTATTCCATATCGAATTCTTTGATGTCAAACCAGTAGCCGGTTTTACCGATGTGATCCATCTCGAATTGAATCGTGCGAATGTGATTTTTTTCCATTTCAAGAAAGCGCGCAAACATCTGTTGGGCCTCGGCCGGCATTTCATCGACCATTTTCTGGTAAAAATCGGAGGTCTGGATTTCCATTTTCAGCGCCCGGCTGAGCATCTGCGATTTGAGGCCGCGCGAATCTTTCTCCGCCAGGGATTTGATCCCGGCCGCATGCCGCTCGATTTTTTCCACGGATGGCAGGGTCGTTTGTAATTTTTCAGCACTGAGTTTTCCGGTACGCTGCCATTGTTCCAGTCGATCCTTCAGGTAATCCAGATGCCCCTGCTCGTCATTTCCCAGTGACTGGAAAAAATGCCGGCCTTTTTCATCGTCTTCTGCTTCGGCTGCCGCAAAATAGATGTCCCTGAGCTTGGATTCATATTCAATTGCCATTTTAAGTGCCTGTTCAATTTGCATAATCCCCCCGCTTTTGAGCTGTGAGTGCCTGTAAACATCTTCTAATAAACAGATTATGATGTAAAGTATACACCGAATTGACCAGGTCAAGCGCCTTTAAACGCCATCGTGTGCCAGGGCATCAAAGTTCATCGTTGACGCCTTTGTTAATTCTCTTTATACTCGCCATTCGCCAAACCCAGAGGCCCTTCTGGCAGCGTCATATACGCAAATCCCATCGACAGGATACCCTAGTGAAATCAAAATATTTTTACGGTTACCATATTGTGGCGGCCAGTTTCGTCATCCAGGCGGTGTGTATCGGGCCGCTGTTTACCTATGGCGTATTCTTTAAGCAGTTTCAGGCCGATCTGGGCTGGTCACGCACGATTATATCGGGCGCCTCATCGCTGGCCTTTTTCATAATGGGAGCCGGGGGAATCCTGGCCGGGAGATTAAATGACCGCATCGGCCCCAGGATTATCATGGTCGTATCCGGCACTTCGTTGGGTCTTGGCTACCTGTTGATGGCCGACATGCAGGCACCGTGGCAGCTTTACTTTCTGTACGGCATCATGGTGGGCATCGGTTTCAGCACCCACGACGTTATTACCCTGTCCACGGTGGCGCGCTGGTTTGTAAAGCGCCGCGGGATGATGTCGGGTATTGTCAAAGTCGGCACAGGCGCCGGCCAGCTAGTGGTGCCGCTGATTGCGGCAGCATTGATTGCCGCCTATGGCTGGCGGCATGCCTATACGATCATCGGCGCAACCGCGCTGGTGATTCTGGTAGCAGCCGCGCTGGTATTGCTGCGCGATCCCCAG
>JAHEIW010000231.1 GCA_024639185.1 Deltaproteobacteria bacterium
TCTTATAATACATAACCTTTTTGAAAGCCAAGTCCAAAATTATTGCGATTTGCCTAAAGATATGGTTGAAATGAACATACAGGTCACAACCTTGTGCCAACAGCCAATGGGATGTGGTTAATTCAAATTCGATTTAAAAATATTCGGGTTGAGCCCCGTACCCGTTGACCCGTAAATCATAAAAACAGATATTAATCCATTTTTAACGGGCCTAATCCCGTTTCACGGGGACCTTCGGCCGGCTAAACCGGCTAACGGACAACCTGATTAAAGCCAGACCAACGCATTAAGTCTTACGTTATAATAATAGGTACGCATATGGCCTTAGAAATCGAAAGCTTTGCAGAAGATTTTGATCCGCGTTTTAAAATTTTTCATGAACTGATGGCCCGCAAGGTAAGGGATATTTTGCTGGTCTCCACCCCATACGACGCCTGGATTCTGGAAGAAGACTGCCGGTTATCTGAGCGCATCATTCATGAATATCGCGGCCTGAACCTGAGTAATCCGCCGCGCTTTACCTGGGTATCCACTGCCCAGGAAGCGCTGGCCATGTTGAATCTAAAGAAATTTGACATGGTCATCTCCATGAGCCAGCTGGCAGACATGGATGTCTTTACCCTGGGTGAAGAAATCAAAAAAAAGGCTCCTGACCTGCCAATTGTTTTACTGGCCCATGATGCTTTGCCGTCACCGGACCAAAAATGCCTGCTGGATTCTAGCCGGCCGCCCGCAATTGACCGTTGCTTTGTATGGTCGGGCAACACCGATATTCTGGTGGCTCTGGTCAAAAGCGCTGAAGACCGCCTTAACGTTGAGCACGATACGGAATTTGCCGGCATACGCGTCATTCTTTTTGTGGAGGATTCTCCGGCTTACATTTCTTCTTTGCTGCCGGTCCTTTACAAAGAGTTGGTCAGTCAGACCCAGGCCATTATGGAGTACCGGCACCACGAAGAGCATAAGCTTCTGACCATGCGGGCACGACCCAAAATCCTGGTGGCCGAAAATTTTGAAGAGGCCATGCAACTGTTTAAAAAATTTGAACCCTACATCCTGGGTGTGATCTCAGATGTTCGTTTCCAGCGCAATGGCGTCCTCGACGGAAATGCCGGTGTGGCTTTTTTATCCCAAATTAAAAAAGAACGATTCGATATTCCGCTTCTGCTCACCAGTTCTGAATCATCCAATGCCGCGAAGGCCAAAAGCGTGCCGGCCGCTTTTGTCGATAAAAATTCGCCCAGCCTGCATGCCGAGGTCCGCGCGTTTTTCGTGGACCAGCTGGGGTTTGGCGATTTTGTCTTTCGCAAACCCGATGGCCGCGAAATTGCGCATGCACCCAATTTGCGCCGATTCGAAGAGCTTTTGGCAACCATTCCCGAAGACAGTTTTGTTCATCACTGCAGCCGCAATGATTTATCCAGGTGGCTGTTTGCGCGTACTGAAATCGTGCTGGCATCTAAAATGCGCCCGCTGCGCTATGATGATTTCGCCAGTGTTGAAAGCCACCGCGAGTACCTGATTTCGATGATTCAAACCTGGCGCAAGCGGCGCCAAAAAGGCGTGGTGGTCAATTTCAATCCCGGTGATTTTGATCCGGCTACCGAATTTTTTAAAATCGGCAAGGGCTCTCTGGGCGGAAAAGCCCGGGGCCTGGCATTTGTTGCCAACTTGCTGCAACGGTTGCCGGCCATCCAGAAAAAATTTGAAGATGTCAACATTCTGGTGCCCCAGACCCTGGTCGTGACCACCGATGGATTTGATGCCTTCATCGAGGAAAATAATCTCAAAGAGCTGGCCAAATCCGATATGCCGGATGAAGAAATTGCGCAGGTCTTCCAGAATGCCAATTTTCCTTCATGGATCGCCGAAGAGCTTAAGGCCTATCTTGAACACATTTCATATCCGCTGGCAGTTCGCTCCTCGAGTTTGCTGGAGGATGCCCAATTCCGTGCTTACGCGGGTTTGTATCGAACTTATATGCTTCCCAATGATCACGCCGATCTCGATAACCGGCTGGATCAGTTGATCGACGCCATCAAACTTGTTTACGCATCAACTTATTTCAGGGATCCCAAGGCATTCTCGAAACGCGTTGGCCACCGCACCGAAGAAGAAAAAATGGCCGTCATCCTCCAGCAACTGGTCGGAGAGCAATACGGTCAGTATTTTTATCCGACCATATCCGGTGTCGCCCAGTCGCATAATTATTACCCCTTTGCCAAAATGAAGCCCGAAGAAGGTATCGCGACGGTAGCGCTGGGTTTGGGCAAGACGGTTATGGAAGGTGAAAAAGCCCTGCGCTTTTCTCCAAAATACCCGCAATTGTTGCCGCAGCGTTCCACCGTCGATGACATTCTGGAAAACGCGCAACAGTTTTTTTATGCCTTGAATATGGGTGGGGACGCTCCGGAAGTGGGCATTCTGGAGGATGCCAATCTCGCCAAAAGGGACATCAGCGATTCCGATGAGGAAGCGCCGGTAAAACTGTTAGCCAGCACCTACATACCTGAAGAGCATCGCATCCGGGATTCGGCCCACATGTCCGGCTATCGCGTACTGACCTTTGCGCAGGTTTTAAAATACGGCCAATTTCCACTGGCTGAAGTACTGGTCGAAGCTTTGGATTTAGGCCAGGAGGGAATGGGCTGTCCGGTGGAGCTCGAATTTTCAATTAATATGTCTCAGAAGCAGGAAGGAAAATCGGAATTTGCATTTTTACAGCTCAGGCCAATGACAGCCCGTGCGGATCTGATGCAAGTTGAAATCAGCCCTGATGAAATCGCCCGTTCGTTTTGTGTCTCATCGCATGCACTGGGCAATGCCGAAAAAAAGGATATGGCCGACATCCTTTATGTAAAACCCGATGAATTTGATCCGGCCATGACCCCGCAAATCGCCCGGGAAATTAGTGAGCTAAACGCCGGCTTGCTAAAGGAATCCCGCAAATACCTGCTGGTTGGCCCCGGCCGATGGGGCTCGGCGGATCGCTGGTTGGGGATCCCGGTGAGCTGGGCTGAAATTTGCGGGGTCGGGGCCATGGTTGAGACCGATTCAGAGAAATTAACGGCCGATCCGTCCCAGGGGTCGCATTTTTTTCACAATATCACTTCTTTAGGCATTACCTATGCGACCGTTTTGGACAGAGATTCCGATTTTATCGATTGGGACTGGTTGACCGCCCAGCCGGTGACCAACAAAACGGCCCATGTAGCCCACGTCCGGCTCGACAAACCATTCAAGCTGAAAGTGGATGGGCGCACGTCCAGATGCGTTATGTATATAAACCGTTAGCCCGTTGAGCCGGTCAAGGCCGTTATCCCGTTGGCCGGTGCTGCATAAAAATCGTATGATTTCCCAATTGAACGGACGAATCCCGTTTCACGAAGGCCGGCGGCCGGTGACAGGCCTGCCGGTTTAACTTTTAACGCCTGCCCAGTGTTTATTGAGAAACCATCGGATTGTTAAGATACCAGAATTCCTAAAGGTTAATGTGAAAAAAGTTTTGTTAAATGCGCTGGTGGCGAATTCGGCCGGAGAAATATTTGAGCTGGAAGATTATGCCGCCGTGGGAGCAGGCGGGGAAACACCCGCACCGCTGACGCTGTCCAATACTCGCAACATACCTTTTGGCAGTGAACTGATGTACCTGCCGCAGCGTCGACCTGTTTTGTTGAATTTGCAATCGGGCCGTATTGAAACCGTAAATGAGAACCCGCATGCGCCCGGTCAGGCCTTATATCCGGTGACTGCATTTAATTCCCCGGGTTTTGTTATCTCGCACCTGGGCGCTTTTGTTGAAACCCCGGAAGCGCTGGCGCTGCCGCTATTTTCCTATGGTGCTGTGGGTTGGCACCGGGGTAAATTTCGATCGGCGGTGATCCGGGTGGATCGAGAAAAGCGTCAGGACCTGCGATTAATGAAATCTGAAGATATTGCCCGCGGCATCGACCACATGCGCCAGCTGATGCCTGCCAATCGCCTGCGCGCCCACCTTGAAAAATGCGCCCTGCAGTACGGGTGCCCGGCGGCGAAAAATTTCTTTCTAAGCCGCTATGAAGCACCGCTTCCAACTGCCCAGCACTGCAATGCCTGTTGCCTGGGTTGCCTGTCTTTGCAAAAACACAGCGGTATTCCGCATAGCCAGGACCGTATCGGATTCACCCCCTCACCGGAGGAAATAGCGGAAGTGGCCCTGGCGCATATAAAGCGCGTCAAAAACAGTGTGGTCAGTTTCGGACAGGGGTGCGAAGGCGATCCTTTACTGGCAGCCGACGTGATTGCAGCGGCCATTCGTTTGATTCGTTCTGAAACAAAGCGGGGCACGATCAACATGAACACCAACGCTAGCCTGCCACGGGCACTGCAGCAGGTCATCGATGCCGGGCTGGACAGCATTCGGATCAGCATGAACAGTCTGCGTCCGGAATGTTATCAGGCCTATTTTCGTCCCAAAGGCTACGGATTTTCAGATGTTTTAAAATGCATTGATCATGCGTTGGCAAGCCGCCTTTTTGTGGCGGTCAATTATTTAAATTGTCCCGGGTTTACCGATAC
>JAHEIW010000232.1 GCA_024639185.1 Deltaproteobacteria bacterium
GTTAGATGCCGTTCCGCATAGGCGACTATAGCGGAACGCCATCCGCCGTGTAGCTACGGCAACCTCGGCAATCGCTCAACCGATGCACAAAATTTGTTGAGCGTTTCAAATTAAATTAACAAGTGTTTTGTATTTCGCGTTTAGTGTTTAGAGCCTGATCCGCTGAATATAAATGATAGACCACCAAACACCAAACACCAAACACAAAACACCATACACTAGACCATGCTTTCATTTTTTAAACATATTGCCGCGCGATTGTGGCTGACGGTTCTTTTCGGCGGTGCCGCCAGCCTTTGGGCGCTGCCTTCCTTTCAGGACCGAATCGGGCTTGCTTGGACACCGTTGCCGGTTTTGCTCATTATGGTGGTCGCATTTGTGCTGGTCGGCTGGGCTACAAACCGATGGGGGCTGAGCACCGTTCAGCATCTTATACATGAAGCCGGCATTTTTGAAAGAGATGGCATGGTGGCCGAGGCCGAAACCCGGTTCCAGCGCGCTTTAGCCGTTTTTGACAGTTTTCTGATTTCTCCGGTAGCCAAAAAGCAAAAAGCCGTGCCCTTAAGGGCACGTATTGCCCGTTTCTACCTGGCTCGCGCCAGCAAAAGCGATGCCGCTGAGAGATTTCTGGTATCTTACCTGCACACCAATCCGCGAGATGAGGAAGTTGCCGAAAGCTGGATCGAGCATGTCGATAATCGCGGTGGTCTGAGAGAAGAGCACCAGGGACTGGCCTATCTTATCGGCCGTGCGCAGCCTCAAAATAAGACCATCCAGACGATATTGGCCCGCTATTATCTGATGCTGGAAAGAACAGATTTTCCAGCGTTGCAAACCTATCGACGGGCGTTGGGGGCCAAAGAAAAGGTGTCAGCCGGCTTCCTCAATGATCTGGCAGCGCTCTTTTTGCAGGAAAGACGGGCGGACGAGTGGGCTCTGGAGATTTACCTTAAAGCGATGGAAAAAAGCGAACAGCGGTCTGCCATCTTAAAAGGCATTGCGGCCTGTGTGCGCTGGATTTCGCCTGGCGAGCGCAACAAATCACAGCTGCAACAGGCCCATGCATACCTGGAAGGCCTCGACCCGGTTGACATCAAAAAAATGAGCACCGGATTCAATCCCCCGGTTGAGCCTTCCGATAAACGGGCGCTGCCGCAATCTCGTCGACAGCGGGCATCATTTTTTGAATCAACCGGGGCCGTGCTGAAGACCTTTTATGAAGACATCATAGCTGCACCCGCATGGTTTTTACGGTTGGTTCGCCGGCCCTTGCAATCGACACAGTCAAGAAAAGTGCTGGCAGGCGTCCTGCTGACGGTTCTGGTGGCAGCCGTCATTGCCCTGCTGATCAACACGGCTTCGCATCTGATCAAGGTTGAGAAGCCCGTCGCCCGGAAAGTAGAAAAAGCCCCTGAAGTTATCACCGACCCGTTTACCCTGCAGGTGGCGGCCTACCTCAAACCAACCTATGCCCAAAAATATGTCGAACAGCTCCAAAAACAGGGTTTAGATGCATACTGGCGCGAAGCCATCAGCGCCGATAAAAAATGGTACCAGGTGCGGATTTCTCATTTTGCGGATAAAAAAACCGCCCGGGACTTCGGCGAGTCCCTCAAGGCCCGAAAAATCATCGACGATTATTACGTGGCGAATTATATCCCTCCCAAATAAAGTTCAAAGGTTTGGGGCTTCGCGCATTGCGCTACGATCCCATAAGCAGGGTTCTGGATTCAGGAGTTCCCGCCTTCGCTTCAAAGGCTTCCGTCTGCTCTCTGGCGAGCTGCCAGCTTCGCTCTAACAAGCGACGCCGTGACAAGACGCCGCGACAAGCCGGCGCGGCAAGCGGAAAGAAGCGCGGGTTCAAACTCCCTTTGCCGGGTTTATATCTCAATTTTTCGCAGGAGGCCAAACTGAGTATAAGCCACTGAAATCAAATAATTTATAACTGAACCGCAAGCGAAATTTCCTTTCAAAACGGTACCGATTCAATTTCATCCTTCTATCTTTATTACAAATATGATATTATCGTATTCAATATAATAGGCAGAACCTGTCGGTGGTAACTGCACAGTTAACCCTTCAGATAATCAAGGATACCCTCTATAAAACGCACAATCCTTTATGCATCCTTGAACGGCCTAAATACATGAGCGTTTACCCCCTGTCGGTGAGAAACAGCCCGGTATGTTGTTTTTCCCGGAAAGGATATTTAATTGAAAGATTTTGGTATGTTATCAAGGTTTAAGTTACCAAAGATAGGTCTCAGTGATATAGAATGGCCAAGATTCGATTTTTCGAAAATCCAGTGGGCCCGCATGCCAAAGCTCAAAATCGGTGACGCAGTTGCGAAACTTCCCATCGTTCAGGGCGGAATGGGGGTTGGGATATCTCTTTCAGGTTTGGCCTCAGCGGTTGCCAATGAAGGCGGCATCGGTGTCATTGCAGCAAATTCAATCGGAATGCTTGACCCGGATTACTATGCCACGCATAAAGATGCGAATGCCATTGCCTTAAGAAAAGAAATCAGAAAAGCAAAAGAAAAGAGTTCGGGAATCATTGGTGTTAATATTATGGTCGCTGTGAATGATTTTTCCGCCCTTCTGACGGTTGCCATCGAAGAAAAGGTCGATATCGTTTTCCTGGGAGCCGGACTGCCCATCAAAGGCATTCCAGTTGAGGCACTCAGATCAGCAGGGGTCAAAGTGGTTCCGATTGTAAGCTCTGCCAGAGCGGCCGAACTTATCTTCAGATCCTGGTTAAAAAAATATGCGGATGTCCCTGATGCGGTTGTTGTGGAAGGACCCAAAGCGGGCGGGCATCTGGGATTTAAGGCGGATCAAATCGAGGATCCTGATTTTGAACTCGAGCGCATCTTGCCCGGCGTGGTAGACGTCGTAAAGGATTATGCGGATAAACTGCACAGGACCATCCCGGTAATCGCTGCGGGCGGAGTGTATACGGGCACTGATATTCACAACCTTTTCAAACTAGGCGCCAGCGGTGTCCAGATGGGCACACGCTTTGTCGCCACCCATGAATGTGACGCCGATATCAGATTCAAAGAGTCATATGTTGCCTGCAGCGAAGATGATATCGAAATTATTAAGAGCCCTGTTGGCATGCCGGGTCGGGCGATTAAGAGTAAATTTTTGCGGGAAATATCGGCCGGGAAAAAGATGAAAATCAAGTGTGCCTGGAAATGCTTAAAAAGCTGTAATATCAAGACCGCCCGCTATTGTATCTCTCTGGCGCTTGATAACGCCAGAAGAGGCATGTTGGAGAACGGTTTTGTCTTTGCCGGAAGCAATGCCTTTAGGATTGATTCCATCATCTCGGTAAAGGAATTGCTTCACGAGCTGCAAACACAATACCTGTGCGCCAGAGAAAAAGGTGCCGGTACATTAAGAAGCGAATATGAAAGAGCTCTTGAAAAACTGAACTCTCTGAAAGAGGAGTATTTAATCGCATTGAAAAACGGGGTTAATTCGTTGCGAGAAGAATATGATATTGATATCGAGAAGGGGGCTAACTCATTCCGTCTCGAATATCTAGCGATTCTGGATAAAATTAATAATCTCAAGTCAGAATACTTGAAGGCTCTCGATAATGCCAACGCATTAAAAGACGAGCTAACAACATTGTTTGAACAATACGCATTGTTCAACAGATACCAATCCCAGAAAATTTAAAGCAAGCGTTGACCTCCATTCACCAGTCGTTTCCGGCTGCTGGTGGCTGTCCCCGCATAACCCCAAACGCGTAACTCGGAACGCGCAACCCGACCTCTGCTTTTTGTCCGCTCAACCTTTGAATCCTGAACCTTGAACGTCTGAACCTTACTTTATGTTTGGATCCTGCTGGTGCACGTAGGATAGCAGTTTTTTGGCCATTGCAGATTTAACCCGAACAGCATCATACGCAATGGGCACGTTGTTCAAATATTGTAAAATGAGGGCATCACCATCTTTAAACGCGTGGGGCAAGATACCGCCAAAGAAAAATCCCAGTTTTTCAATTTGGGCTGTGGTGACGGCAGTTAAGGGGTCAGACAGATTCAAGAAAAGATTTATAATTTCGATTTTTTTGAGGCACAGCTCACGGACTTCAGTTTTAAGAGCCGCGATGAAATTATTGCCGTAGCCCTCAACGATCATGCGGGCATAACGCATCGATCCGACCAGCTTAATTTTAAATTCAGCATGTGATGATCGATGGCTGTCGTTTTCTGACGCAGCATTCGCTATCCTGGGCGCCACGCCCAGCTCCTGGTACAGGCCTGCCAGCATGTCTTCGTGATGCGGCGGCGCATAAACGGTCTGAGATTGTGCCACCGGCGGCTGCAAATACAAAAACTGCACCAACATGCTCACCCGCTGAGAAAACTCAGCGTTCATTCCTTTAAAAAGGGTATCCGGCGGTATTAATCCCAGCCTCAAGCCACAGTCTTTGAAATCGAATCCATGCATCGTATGCTGAGATACCGTATGATTGGTAACCGCCTCGCCGAAGGCACCTTTGATACCGCGGCTGTGCGCCTGGTCCAGAAGATAACGGGTG
>JAHEIW010000233.1 GCA_024639185.1 Deltaproteobacteria bacterium
ACTTTCTGTTTTTTGGGGTTTTGACCGCCCGTTTGGTGCAGATTGGGAGGAGAAAAAGGTTAGAGAGATCATGGAGAAAGAGGATCAAGTCTAATCTGCTTTACCAGCTCACTGCGCCAACCTGGCGGCCGGCGAACTCTCTCTTCAAAGAACTTACACGAGGAGACGATCATGAAAAACAAGCAAATACCTGTTCATATAATATTTACCATCATCTATTTCTCGCTTGCTCTGGTAACAGCGTTTCCAACAGGGACAGCGAGCAAGGTCAGTCTATTGGGGTATAACGCCCTATGTAGTTTCACCCCAATCAGCACCATTATCCTTCTTGCACTTGGAGGCCTGCATTTTATTTTATTTTATAGGAATGCTTTGGCTAAAAGTGCAAAGTAATAGAAACGATCAGCAGACGGATATTCTACTAACATTCACTATTTTGGAGAGGCAAAAATGACCCCAGTACAAATTCCAGATCAGATGACAGCTGTTGTATTGGATTCATATTCCGGTGCCGAGGCGCTCCGTGTTGAACAACTTCCGGTTCCGAAGCCGGGCCCCGATGAGGTACTTGTCAAAGTCGCCGCTTCACCGATCAATCCCTCAGATTTAGCCTTCCTGGATGGAAAATACGGTTTCGATAACCCGCCTCCGGTGGTTCCCGGCGGAGAAGGTTCGGGAACAGTTGTCGCCGTTGGCCCTGGAGCGATGGGCCGCTATTTCCTCGGAAAGCGGGTTGCTTGTCTGAGTAATGGGGAAAGAGATGGCACTTGGGCTGAATATGTGGTGGCATCTACAAAGGGCGGTGCCTTCCCATTGAATAAATCGGTCAGCCTGGAACAAGGGGCCATGTCGGTTATCAATCCGCTGACGGCCAGCGCTTTCCTGGAAATCACAAAAGATGGCGGGCACAAAGCCATCATCCTCACCGCTGCGGCCAGCGCACTCGGGCAAATGGTCAACCGCTTGGGGCGAAGTGAGGGGGTTCAGGTTATCAACGTCGTTCGCCGAGATGCACAAGTGGAACTACTCAAAGCTCAAGGTGCAACTGTCGTCTTGAATAGCAGCGATGTGGATTTTAACAGACAGCTCTATGATGCCTGCCATCAGTATGACGCCCACCTGGCCTTTGATGCGGTTGCCGGACCGATGACGGGGCAGCTGCTCAAAGCACTGCCGGAAAACAGCACCGTAACGGTTTATAGCTGTCTTTCCCACAAAGCGCCGCAAACCAACGTCGACCAGATCATCTTTCAAGGCAAGACCATAACCGGTTTCTGGCTGGGGCCCTGGCTCTATTCTAATAAGAATTTGCTTCAAATCCTTATGCTTTGGCGGCGCTCCCAAAAGCTGATCGACACCGATCTCAAGAGCGAAATCCGGGCACGGTGCCCGTTCCAGGAAGCCAGGAAAGCTGTCCAAGAATACACCAATCAAATGACGGGTGGCAAAGTACTGCTCATACCGAGCAATAACATAGAAACTACCAGTGGGTAACGGATCAAGAAATGAAAGTACTTATCATCTCAGCAAACACCCTTCCATCAGCCCCGTCAGGTCCGGCTTATATAGCGGGAGCTGCGCTTGCGGCTGGTCATTCAGTCGAAGTCTTTGAAGCTATCTTCGCCCAAGATCTGACAAGCGAACTAGAAAGGCAAATCACTGATTTTGACCCAGCTGTGGTAGCTATCTCTATCAGGCTTGTGCATGGTTTCGTCATTGATGAGGGTGCGGAGTTTGGCACAAAGCATCTTGACCTGCGGGTTCGAGTCAAGGAAATCGCAAATTGCGTAAGAAGGATTTCGGATGCACATATTGTATTGGGTGGTCCAGGATTTAACTACTACGGCCCTGAATGGCTGGAATATCTCAATCTTGACTATGGAATCCGGGGCGAAGGCGAGGTCTCTTTCCCCCTGTATATGAAAAGGCTAAAGGCGGGAGAAGATATTCACAGCATTCCAGGCTGTGTCTATCGTTATGCCGGTCAGATCGAAGAAGTTCCCAGGGAATCTGTGGAAAACCTGGATGCGACGGCCCTTCCTGCTTATGAGCTCTTTAACCTGGATAAATACTATGAACATGGCATCTCGCCCGCTATCGTCACCAAGAGAGGCTGCGCATTTCGATGCACCTATTGTCCTTACGCCACATTGGAAGGAAATCGCTATCGCCTGAAATCTCCCAAGCGAGTGGTAGATGAAATTGAATATGTCTACAGCCTCGAGCGACCCAAGATGCTAATGTTCTGTGACAACAATTTTAACGCGCCCATTGAACACGCCAAGGCGATATGTGAAGAGATTATCGACCGAAAGCTGAATGTTACCTGGGGTACAGGGACTATCATTCCCCTTGGAATCACGGATGATGTCTGTCGTCTTTTCAAAGATTCAGGCTGTGGTTACCTCAGCCTGTCTGTCGAGAGCGCGTCGGCCGGGATGCTTAAGCAGATGCAGCGTGGATATACTGTCGAGAACATCAAACAAGCTCTGAAGAGTCTGAGTCGATCGGATATCCCGTTTGGTGTTTCTTTGATGTTTGGCATGCCCGGAGAAACACCAGAAACCATCTCCGAAACACTCGACCTGATTGATACCTTTGAGATTCCCCAGGGAACCTGGGTAACCATCGGCATTTGTCTGTGGACCTCTCACCAGAAGGTTCTTGAAGATGCACGCGCTGATGGACAGCTTGAGGATAATAAAGAGCTCTTCAACGGCGCGACCTATGTGTCACCACAACTTCCCAAAAATTACATGGTTGAGTTGATAGAGTCATTGAGGACGAAACAGAACTACACGGTTCAGGTCAACAAGCTACATGCTATTTCCACGAGATGACTTGCTCGAGGCGTTGATTAGGCTTAGGCTGCATAGATACAAAAAAGGAGAGAAGAATGTCCAAAGGTATAATGCTTGGGCTTTTGATGCAGTGCATATCTGCCACTGGTTATCTGGTAATCGTAAATGTGACGACCATCAAGAACGAGTGGTTTCGGACTGGCCTGATGATATGCTTTGCAAGCGTAGTCGCCGTGATAGTTACGGGCTATACGGTGTTTTCTGGACAACAACAGCTATCGGCGATTTCGGCCAAAGAGTATATCTACATCGCGATTGGCTCGATCATGGTGATGTTTGTTGCACAGGTCATCTTTTTTTATGGTGTGCAGGTCTCCAACATGACGACAATGGCCCTCACATTGTTGGCCTTTCCCTTCATCAGCTTGATTCTAGAAATCATCGTGGGAAGGGTTAAACTGTCCTCGCTGGGCATCTACGACTTTGTTGGATTTGCTCTAATAGCCGTTGGATATATCGTCTACATATCCAAGCCACAACCGCTGTAAGCTGGTAGGTGTAGGTTTGGGACTCGAACGCGGAGGTGAATTTACTGAAGGGCAGAGGGAGATCATTTTCAGCAGATATTGGCAAACGGATACACACGCTAGCAAAGAAAGGAGAATTTCGGATGAATATAACGATAGTCTATGACAGCAGCACAGGTACCACCGCCAAGGCGGCGGAGGCAATGGGTAAAAAAATGGAAGAGCATGGGCACCAGTGTCGGGTCCAATCAGTAGTACAAGCCGATCCAGCCGACGTATCAGAAGCCGATCTCATTTGCATCGGGACCTGGGTCAAGGGTCTATTCATCATCCTGCAACACCCTACACAAGGGTCGATGCAGTTCATTGAACGGCTGGGAATTCTAGAAGGTAAGAAGGCTGTGGTATTTTGCACCTACAAGTTGGCCGCGGGATCGACGTTGCCCAAAATGGCGAAGGCGCTGGAGGGAATAGGCGCCCAAGTGGTAGGACAGTTCAAGTACCGCGGACCAGAACCGAACAGCGAGTTCGCATCGTTTGCTGCATCCTTGACTTGATTGGCCCATCTTCAAACAGCTGAATCGATAGACATTGCCGCAGTACAAGCCAACCTAAGCATTTCCAGATGTAGCGCTATGAGGGGAGAGTACCGTATGGGTATGAGAATAGTGGCTCGTGGAATATCAATGTCGAAGCCTCGACCGGGTCGTGTCAATGGGCAAGATGCGTGTCGTCGACAGGTTGGGAGTTGGACTTATGACATGTTTCGTACGAGAGAAGAGGTTCGGCCGCAGGCGTCACATCTTATGATGATTGGCGGTCGGTGACAGGAGAGTTCAGAATACGCCCAATAATTTGCCCATCCCCACATATATCGGGTAATTGGCGTTCCTCTCTATCTCTTGTAGTCAAGAAACCCAGTAAAGTAATCAAAGTAAAAAAAGCTCCGGCGTTCATGGGTTGCTAGTCGCTGCCATTTCAAACCCTGTGCAGTTTTTATAAAGCTACCTGTTTGGTCGAAGGTCGATGAACAGTAACATTTTCTACCCATAAATTGCTACAATATTTATATGTCTGACACGAAATTCGGAACTTTTGATGAATTGATAGCTATCGCGGTCCCCGAGATGCGGCCGGTGGCCCGGCTCCTGCGCGAAATCGTGCTCGACCTCGATCCTGACAGCGTGGAAGTGGTGCGCCTGGGCGACC
>JAHEIW010000234.1:0-3155 GCA_024639185.1 Deltaproteobacteria bacterium
TTAACGTTTATAAAAAAGGACGGCACCAGCAGAATTATTGAAACCTGCATCGGCACACCCATCCGAAATATCCTTGAGGCCTATGATGAAACGGTCAACGAATTTGACCGCATCATTCTCGGGGGCCCCATGACCGGTTCCGCCATTTATGCGCTGGATCATCCGGTTGGGCCGGACACCGACTCGGTCATCGTGGTGGATCGCGACAAAGCCGCCTATGCTTCAGATTATCCCTGTATCAACTGCGGTGAATGTATTCGGATATGCCCGGCCAAGATTCAGGTTCACATGCTGGTGCGATTTCTGGAAGCCAACCAATATGAAGAGGCCGCCGACAGCTACGATTTGTACTCGTGCATCGATTGCGGCCTGTGCAGCTATGTATGCGTGTCCAAGATCCCGATTTTGCAATATATCAAGCTGGCAAAATACGAGCTGGAGCGCGCCAAAACGTCGGAGGCAGCCAATGCTTGAGAAAAGAGACATGCTTGAGCAGCAAATACCCCTGCGCCAAAAAAAACTGATCGTATCCCATGCCCCGTTCTTTCACAACGGCAGCTCGATCACCGAGCGCAGCTATCACACCATGCTGGCCGCCCTGCCGGCTCTTTTTATGGGTTTATACCACTATGGCATCCCGGCATTGGGTGTGGTTTGCCTGTCGATTTCCTCAGCCATCATCTGGGAGCTGGTCATTAACCTGGTCACTAAAAGAACCATCACCATTGGCGACGGCAATGCCGCCTGGCTGGGAATGCTATTTGCCATGCTGGTTCCGGCCACCATACCCTGGTGGGCGGTCATCACGGGCACCTTTATCGTGATCGTCATCGGTAAGCAAATATTCGGCGGTATCGGCAGCAACGCCTTTCATCCGGTGGCGCTGGCACTGGCAATGATGATGCTTTCATGGGGATACTTGCTCGATTTTGATGCCGCCCTGTTAAATTACGACCTTGAGTTTGCAACCGTTTATCCGCTGACAGCGGCCAAGTATTATGGCGCCGCTTCGACGGACGCATTCAACCTGACGGATCTTCTCATGGGCCGGCAGCTGGGCGGGCCCGGCGCTACCTTTGGCCTGGGTCTTATCATCGGCGGTATTTATCTGATGCTGCGGGGGTTTATCCGCTGGGAAATATCCCTCACCTTTCTGGCCGGTATTTACTTAACGGCAACCGTATTTAATCTGTTCAATCCAGCCCAGTTTGCGCCACCGGCCTTTCACCTGCTGACCGGTTATACCTTAATTGGCGCTTTTTTTCTGGCCACCGAGGATTCGTCTTCACCCGTCAATTTTGTTCCCATGCTGATTTATGGGGCTGCCGGCGGTATCATGACCGTGCTGATCCGCAATATCGGTGCCTGGGTGGATGGGGTGATCCTGGCCATCCTGGTTATTAACCTGATTAGCCCATTGCTCGATAAAATCAGACCTCCAGCTCTTGGAAAGGTTGAATAAGATGCGTGAAATGATAAAAATGCTGATTGTTCTGACGATTCTGGCCACCTTGTCCGGTGGGCTGTTGGCCGCCATCCGCGATAATACCAAGGACCGCATCGAAAACCAGGTCCTTGAATTTGTGAAGGGCCCGGCCATTCGGTCTATTCTGGAAGGCGCGACCAACGACCCCATTGTTGACCGTTTTCAGCTCAAAGTCGGTGACGTCGAGCACACTTTTTTTGTAGGCGTCATGGATGGTGAAGCCCGTGCGGTCACCTTTGAAACATCAGGTAAAGGGTATGGTGGTGACGTGGGGCTGATGGTCGGCATTGACATTCAAAACACTCAGATAATGGGCGTCGGCGTCACGACCCACGCCGAAACACCGGGTATGGGCGCCAAAGCCAAAAGCGACCCGAGCTTTGTGGCCCAGTTCAGAGAGCTTTCGATAGAAGAGCCGGTTAACGTCACCGGTGACGGCGGCAGCATCAATGCCATCAGCGGTGCCACCATAACATCCCGCGCAATTTGCTCTGCAACCAATGATGCCTTGAAAATATATGAAAAGATTAAACCCCAGCTGACCGACAAACTGAAAGAATTTAAATAATAGGGAGAGATGGATGGCCCGATCAATTGTTCAGGATTTTACCAAAGGTTTATGGGATGAAGTTCCGCCATTTCGTCTGGTGCTCGGTCTGTGTCCGGTGCTGGCCGTAACCAAATCCGTTGAAAACGGCATTGGCATGGGCGTGGCCACCACCTTTGTGCTGGTGTGCTCCAATGTGCTGGTATCCATGCTGCGCAAAGTCATTCCGGCCAAGGTCCGAATCGCCTGCTATATTGTCATCATCGCCACCTTTGTAACCGTGGTAGAGCTGGTGATGCAGGCCTTTGCCTATCCACTTTTCCTCAAGCTGGGCATCTTTATCCCGCTTATTGTTGTCAATTGTATTGTGCTCGGCCGTTCGGAAGCCTTTGCATCCAAAAACGGCATATTTAGATCCCTGCTGGACGGGCTGGGGATCGGGATTGGTTTTACCCTGTCTCTGAGTGCCCTGGCGGCTGTGCGCGAACTGCTCGGCACCGGCGATTTGACGATCTGGGAAAAACCGATTGAGGTTTTCGGGCCTTCTTTTCAGCCGTTTTCCTTTATGATCGAAGCTCCGGGCGCATTTGTCGCGCTGGGCCTGATGCTTTGTCTGATGAATCTGGTGGGTAAAAAATAGGAGATCACGATGGGCGATTTAGTCGTTCTGGCAATCAGCTGTATCCTGATAAACAATATTTTGCTGGCCCAGTTTCTAGGCAACTGCCCGTTTCTGGGGACATCCAAGAAAATGGAAACCGCGGTCGGCATGGCCATGGCGGTGGTTTTCGTGCTGGTCATGGCCGGGGTCATCACCTGGATTACCAACAAATTTTTCCTGGAAAAATTAGGTCTTGAATACCTGCGTACGGTGGCATTTATTCTGGTGATTGCCTCCCTGGTGCAGTTTGTCGAAATGTTTCTTAAAAAAAGCATCCCGGCCCTGTATGCCGGCCTCGGCATTTTCTTACCCCTGATTACCACCAACTGTGCCGTCATGGGCGCCTGTCTGATCAACATCAACGAAGAATACACCTTCATCGAGGCCCTGGTCGCCTCTTTCAGCTATGCCGTCGGTTTCGGCCTGGCCTTGATCCTTTTTGCCGGTGTGCGCGAACGCAT
>JAHEIW010000234.1:3255-4536 GCA_024639185.1 Deltaproteobacteria bacterium
CGGCATTGCTTTGCGGGCGTCTTCCAGCATCTTTGCCCGGTTTCCGCCGCCGCCTCCCAGCACACCGTTCATGACGAAGTTATCGTATTTTTCAACTCGTTCCTGGAATTTCTGGCGATAAAATTGACAGCTCTCCGTCTCCCATAATTCCATTAGATTATCATGCGGCAGCCTGCCGTAATGCACCGAGGGTATGGTGACGTCTTTTCCCAAAAAAGTTGTCGGTCCGCCCAGCGCCAGGTTAATGCAGGGTGCCACCGTGCCGTCATGTCGAATAAACAGGGAATCCCGCGGATCCTGTTCGCAGACCGCCAGCTCCAGGGGAGTAAACGCAAAGGCCGTCGTCTCGATATCTAATTTTTTGGCCAGACGCCGGGCTTTGTCCAGAGATTTTTGTAGCCGGCGTATTTCTTTGGTTTCCTTGGAAGCAAAAAGACCAAAACCTTTGCCTTCCTGGCCACGAATGACATCACACTGTTTGAAGTTGACCTGATCCACTCCCAAACGGTCAGCCAACTGCACGATGTCTTCCATCTGGTGAGCATTCATATCCATCAAAACAAAATTGATCATGGTTTTGGGCAGGCGGCCTTTACGCAGCCTGGCAATATTGGCTACATTTTCACAGACACGCTCAAAATCGGATCCGACCCGAATTGTATTGTACATCTCGGCATCGGCGCCATCCATGGATATGCAGATCCAGTTAATGCCGGCAGCCAGGATTTTTCTTAATTTTTCCTCTTTTAACAGCAGCCCGTTGGATAAAAAACCGGTTTCACAACCGGCCTGGGCGGCATCGGCAATCCACTGTGCCAGATGGGGCTGCAGCAGGGGTTCTCCGCCACCGGTAAAATCAACCGATTGAACCCGATCCAGATAAGGGCGGATCGCGGCCCAGATATCCGGCGTCATGACGCCACGGTTATCCGCCTTCTTGGCGATCTCTCTCCAGGGGCACATAACACACTTTAAATTACAGGCAATCGCCGATTCCACCTGGAAGAGCCGCCAGGGCCTTTCTGTTAGCGATTTTTTTTCTATCAGCTGATCACGCAGGGATCTCAGACGTCGATCCACGTAATCTGGCCAGATCAGCGCCGCTGTAGAAAACCATTTACCGGCGCGTTCCAGCCAGACCTCGCCCGGCGGACCGGCAGCCGCTTTAAGAACTTTTTGGGCAATTCGAAAACGCGGCTCGCCGCAAATATCATGCGGACAGAGTCCCGGGCGCTCTTCTTCCCGGAAGGCATGTTCCTCGAAGGCGGTCGCCACCGTCCC
>JAHEIW010000081.1 GCA_024639185.1 Deltaproteobacteria bacterium
GCACTGGACAGCGGTGCCACCAAGGCCCAGGTGCTTGAAGCCATGGAAGGCCATATTCTGACCGAGGGCCAGTTGATGGGAACTTACAGCCGCCAAGAATAGTTATTGGTTATTCGTTAATGCATTGCGGATTGAATATCGAATATCAAACACCGAATTTCAAATGATGATGTTTTCTTATCCTTTGGTATTCAACATTAGATATTCTGCTTTATACGGTTGTCAAATGCTAAATGCGGGGTATTGAATCGGAAACGCGATTTCCAATAACCAATAACGAATAACGATCAGTGCTGTTTCCAAAAATCCTGGAGTTGCTCGGCCAATTGCTGCGCATCATGCACCCGGATCGGATCCCATTCTTCGCGCAGCAGGGTTTTATATTGATAATGGGCATAACGTTGATCGATCAGCAAGACCACGCCGCGATCCTTTTCTGTTCGGATCACCCGGCCGGCAGCCTGCAGCACGCGATTGATGCCCGGGTAAAGGTAGGCATACTGGAACCCGGCATCCAGGGTATTGGTAAAATAGTGCTTGATGAGGTCGCGTTCCAGACAGATCCCCGGCAATCCCACACCGACCACCACCGCACCCATCAGGCGATCGCCAACCAGGTCGATGCCCTCACCGAAAATTCCACCCATTACCGCAAAACCAATAAGGGTTCGCGGATTGTCCTGTGAAAACCGCTGCAAAAACGCCTCTCTTTCAGGCTCCAACATGCCGGGTGTTTGCACAATGGTCTCCATACGCGGATGGCGGGCTGTGAAGACATCAAAAATTTTACGCATGTAAACGTAAGACGGAAAATACAGCAGGTAATTGCCATTCTTTTGCCCGACCAGGGCGGCAATCACCCGAGCGATCTGGTCCACAGTCTGGTCCCGCTGACGATAGTAGGTTGAAATTTGATCGCAGATGAACAGGCCCAGATTTTCGCCCGGAAAGGGTGATGGTATAATCAGCTGAGGAGCGGTCGGATCGCAGCCCAGTATTTGTTTGAAATAATCGATGGGGGTCATGGTAGCCGAAAAAAATATGGCCGTGCGACAGCGTTGCAGGGCGTTTTCCAGGTGGCTGGCCGGGTCGACACAAAACAACTTTATTTTCAGTTCTTTTCCGCGTTTTTCGTAGCAGGTCGTGTAACTATGATCATATTGGTCGGCTACCCGAATAAAGCCCGATATGGCAAAATAGAGGTCGAGCAGGCTCTCACGAAAGGCTGTTTTTAAATTTTTAGACAGCCAGCGTTCGGTGATAAAAAGAAAGCTTTTCAACAACGGAACCAGTTCTTCAGGCAGGCTCTCTTCTGCTATTGAATTGGCCGATGCTTCGCATCTTTTGCGGGCCTTGACCAGCCAGGTATTTATTCGGCCAAGGCTCTTAAATACCTGGGGCAGCTGTTTCTTTAGCTGTCGGCGGACGTCTAATATCGGCTGTTTGAAAATTTCGGCTGAAAACATTTCCCGCGAGCGATCCACCAGATTATGCGCTTCATCGATCAAAAAGACATAAACACCATTATCATCCTGGAAAAAGCGGCGTAAATAAACCCGTGGATCAAAACTGTAATTGTAATCGCAGATAATGCAATCCGCCCAAAGAGACAGCTCCAGGGAAAATTCAAACGGGCATACGCGAAATGCCCTGGCGGTGTCGCTAATCTGTTCACGGGTAAACGCATCCTGCTTGAAAATTGCTTCGACGGCGGCATTAATACGGTCATAGTGGCCTTTGGCAAATTCACATTCATCCGGTTGGCAGGCACTCTGGGGGCAAAAACAGATCTTGTCCTTTGCCGTCAGGGTTAACGATTTTAATCTGAGACCTGCGGCCCGTAATTCGTCAATGGCTTTTTCAGCCACCATCTGGACGGTGGTGCGCGCAGTCAGGTAGAAAATCTTTTGGTCGCGGTTTTCAACAAGGGATTTAACGGCCGGATAAAGGACGGCAATGGTTTTGCCGATACCGGTAGCCGCCTGAACCAGCAACTGTCCGCCGCTGCGGATCGTGCGGAATGCTTCCACGGCCATCTGGCGCTGGCCGGGCCGGTAGGTTGCAAAAGGAAATTCCAAATCCGCAATGGATGCATCCCGGCAGTCGGACCAATCAACAAGGGTTGCGGCCCATTTCAGGTAGCGGGTCACCAGGTCGTTGAAAAATGTCTCCAGTTCCGACAGGCGAAACGCACGTTTGATTTCACTGTGGTTGCCGGTATCGATCTGATAATACGTCAACTGAACCGTAATTTCATCCAGCTGATGATGGTGCCCGTATATGTAAGCGTAGGTTTTAGCCTGGCCCCAATGGACCGGGTTTTCATTTTTTTTATAGTAAGCCGGATCGCGCGAGGTGGTTTTTATCTCTTCGATGATGGTGCCATCGGGTTCGGCAAATACGCCGTCAATGCGGCCACCGATATTCAGACGGAATCGGTCGGTTTCAACCACATACGAGATAGCCACTTCGGGTTGATAGCTGGCGGGCCGTGAGCTTTGAATTTTTTGATGGGCGCGAATCGCCTCGACCGGGCGGCTGGCACTTAAAAACTCAAAAGCCAGGTCCCCGGAACGGAGCACATATTCGACCAGTTCCCGTACCGCAATTTTCAGTTGGCGTTGCAATCGATGTTTAATTTAACCTCATTATGAAAGGATGCGTCGGCTTATACCCGTGTACTCAATTGTGGCTGGACAGGGTTATTTGGGTTTATCTAAAGATGGGCGTCAAATCAAGGAAGAATCAGTTAAAACTACATGGTGGGTGGGCTGAAATGTTGGGTATGCGCGCTTCAATCGGGCGGGCGTAAAGCCCGCCCCTACACGAAGCGGTTTAAGCTGTTTTGTAGGGGCGGGGACTTCGGCGAGCTCAGTCGAGCCGTTTATCCCCGCCCGCTGTAGATCGAAACAAGCAGCGGAGTTGCTTAGTCCTTAACAACGAAATGCACACGCCTGTTTTTGGCGCGGTCCGCCTCGGTTTTGCCTCTGGCAACCGGGCGCTCCTTGCCGAAACTGACCGGTATCAGCCGCTTTCTTTCAATGCCTTCCCGGATTAAAAACGACTTCACCTCGCCGGCGCGGCGATCGCCAAAGGCAATATTGGTTTCCCGGGTACCGCGTTCATCGGTGTGGCCTTCAATGATGACCGCCACATCCGGGTAATCCTTTAAAAAGTTGGCTTTACGGTACAAAATCGTGCGGGCCTGCGGCTGCAGCTGATAGCTTCCTCTTTTAAAATAAATATCTTCAGACATAAACTGCCTTTTGGCTGCCTGAAAAAGGCGCTGTTTGGCTTCTTTGCGCTTACGTTCAGCTTCCAGTTCCTTCTGCCGATCCGTGTCGGCTTGATCTACAGCGGGGCTGGGTTGTTTCTCGACGGTTGTTGTTTTTTTTGCGCAGGCCGGAATGATGGCCAAGGCCGGGATCATCAGCAAAAGGATAAAGCCCCTTCGCAGTGTTTTGTGCATGTTGTCCTCCTCACATAAACGGGTGAAATCATTGCAGGCAGGTCCGTCAACAGGGATTTTTTCTGCCGCTATTTGCTGCTAAATTACTTAGATTATAGTATAAAAATGGGAAAAAGTAAATTATATTCGGCATCGGGCCTGCGAACGGGCGCCTTTACGTCCCCCGACAGCTGCTATCTGGTAAAAGCGCATCATGCTGTAAAAAGGGCTTGACAGGTGCATTTATTTATTGTAGTTCACGGTATGAACCAAAAACTGAATCGACTGTCAACAAACCCGGTAATCGAGGTGCCGGGCTATCAATTAAAGCAATTTCAAGAGCTTATACTGAAATTGTTCCAATGTTGCCAGGAACGGATGCAATACCAAAGTGAACGCTTCGGCCTGCCGGACGCCGAACTCAGATGCCTGATGCTTTTTGAAGCAGAACGTTACCTGACAGCTAAAGGCATTGCGTTTAAAATGAATGTGGTCAAAAGCCGGGTATCCAAAATTGTGGAAGGCCTGCTGAATAAAAAACTTGTTCAGCGCATCAAAGATCCTGAAGATTCCCGGGTCAGCCTGCTTAGCCTCACACCCGAAGGGCATAATAAATTAAATCAAATCAACCTGTTTCTTGAAGATATCCATCATCAGATACTGCTTCAAATCGCCCCGGATCAGCGACAGGCGGTTTTGACCAATCTGGATATTCTCAAAGCCTCAATGGAGGCAGCTAAAGAAATAATGATCTAAAAAATTAGGATCAATGTTAAATCGACAGGAGAGCTCAGGCGCATATATTTTTTGCGTTTATAGTTCATAGCATAAACCAATTTTGCCATTTTAATACAAATAAGGATTTATACCCACAATTAAAGGAGGTCAATCATGGATATGCAAAATATCGAAAATCAATTCACGGAATTTCAATCCCAGCTGGCGACGCTGGACAAAAAGACGGCCGAAAACAAGCTTTCGATGGTGGTGTTCAGCGGCGATCTGGACAAAATCATCGCCGCCTTTGTTATTGCCACCGGCGCGGTGGCCATGGGTATGGACGCGGTCATGTTTTTTACGTTCTGGGGGACGCCGGTTCTCAGAGATGCCAAGAAAAACGCCGGGGGCAAAGATGCATTCGGCAAGATGTTTGGCGCGATGCTGCCCAAAGGCATGGGGCAGGTCAAGCTTTCCAAGATGAACATGGGGGGCATGGGCACGGCCATGATGAAATCATTGATGAAAAAGAAAAATGTGGCCTCTCTGGAGGAATTTCTGGCTATGGCCGAGGAATTGGGAGTCCGAATTTTCATCTGCGAAATGTCCATGGATCTGATGGGCTTCAAAAGAGATGAAATGATTGATTACGAAAATTTAACCTTTTGCGGGGTTGCCAAATTCTTAGAGGAGGCGGCTAACAGCAAAGTCCAGCTTTTTATATAGTTTACTTTCTTAGCTGTTGATAAAGGCTTAATGGGCCATGTCATTTTCTTCAAGACGCTCTGACATTTTATTAATGTTTAATGTGAAACTTTTTCAGAATCAAAAAGTGAAATTAATAATAAGGAGGAAAAAATGAGTGATGATATCAAAGTCGACAAAGTATTTGATTTAAAGGGTCTGCCGTGCCCCATGCCGGTCGTTAAGGTCAGCAAGGGCATCAAAGAGGTTGAGATCGGCCAGGTGATTGAAGCCCAGTCGACGGACCCGGGCTCGCTTACGGACTTTCCGGCCTGGGCCCGAACCAGCGGCAATGAAATTCTGAAAACAGAACAGGATGATGATGTAATTAAATTTTACATCAAACGTAATGCCTAAACTTCGCCGGTTTTGCTGCCGGTCCGCGGGTAAACATACTGCGGGCCGGCAGGACGAAAACCCCGTGGCAATTCGTGCGGCGGCCGGATTCGGTATATGTCGCCATTAAACAAAACGGGAGGTCATGTTGAATACGCTGTATTACCTCATACTGGTGCCGATGGTCTATATAGCCTTTGCCATTTTTATTATTGGCACGACGGTTCGTTTGATCAACATCTTTCGCACCCCTAAACATCCGGCCACGCTTCAGGTCTATCCCGAGAAAAAACCCGGGTGGTTGTGGGCGCTGCATGACACCTTCTTGTTCCCCACCGTTCGCAGACACAAACCCCTGCTGTGGATATTTTTGATGGTGTTTCATATCTGCATCCTGCTGCTCATTTTAGGCCATCTGGAGCTATTTGGCGAAATCGAAATACTGCAATTTATTCCCCATGAAATATTTCTGGGCCAGGGATTGGTGGGCTTGATCGCTTCGATCGCGTTGCTGTATTTTTTGTTTCGCCGTTTTATATCGCCGGTGCGGGAATTGTCGGTTCCGGAAGATTATTATCTGCTGATTTTACTGTTTCTGGTGGTTCTGTTCGGCAGCCAGATGGACTGGGCCCGCAGATGGTATTTTTACGAAACGGTGACCGTCGAGCAGTACCGCGAATATCTTGGGAGCCTGTTGGTGTTAGACCCTTATTTGCCGGACGAGCTGACAGAATCGGGTCATTCGTTTATGCTGGTGTTGCATATATTTTTCGCCAATTTGTTTTTGATTTTTTTCCCCTTCAGCCAGAGTATGCACTCGTTTTTGTCGTTGCCGGTCAATAAGCTCAGGCGCGGCTAAAAACTACTTTCATACAAAAAAAGTAGATTTCAGACCAACAATTGAATACCGGAGCACTGATGATGGATGAAAAGACAAGAGATGATTTGCTCAAGCTGTTTGAGAGCAAACTAAACGAAGCCATGCGGCTTTATCTGGAAACCTGCACGCGCTGCGGCGTGTGCACCGAGGCCTGTCATGTGCATGCTTCAATGGGGCAGGTCAAGTACATTGCCGCCTATCGCGCTGAAATTGTTCGGCGCCTTTATAAAAAATATTTCAAGGGCCGCGGCAAAATTTGGCCGTCGGTCGGTGAAGCCAGAGAACTGAGCGCAATGGCCCTTGATGAGCTCTATGAAGCCGCATACTCCTGCACGGGGTGCCGGCGTTGTATGGTATATTGCCCCTTTGGCATCGACACCCAGATGCTGATGTCGATTGCCAAACTGCTGCTGGTCGGTGCCGAAATGGAGCCCGAAATACTGACCCTGCTGGCGGACACCTCTATTGAAAAAGGAAAATCCATCGACCTGTTTAAGGAAAGCTTTATGCAAGGCCTCAAGCGCCTGGAAGATGAAGTCGTATCCAAATGGAAATTAGAAGCCGGTGAAACTGCCATTCCGGTGGATGTCGAAGGCGCTGACCTGCTGTATGTGGCCCTGGCCGGGGCGCACTCGATCATCCCGGCAGCTGCCATTTTTAATGCTGCCAAAGAAAACTGGACTTTGAGCTTTTTTGAAGCCGTCAATTTCGGCGCTTTTGTGGGTGATCCCACCAAGACCAAGCTGATTCTGGATCGGATTGTCAGCGAAGCCAAACGCCTGAAGGTCAAAGAAGTCTGTATCTGCGAATGCGGCACGGCCTACCGGGTCATGAAGCAGCTGACCGGCAAACAGCCATTTAAGGTCAGCTCGATTACCGAAGTGCATGCACGCTATATTCGTGAAGGGCGCATCAAGCTGGATAAAACCATGGTGGACGGTGCGGTTACCTATCATGATCCCTGCCAGATTGCGCGCAATGCCGGCGTCATCGATGAGCCCCGCTATATTTTGCAGCATCTGACCGATGATTACCGGGAGCTGACCGATGAGCCCCGCTATAACTGGTGTTGCGGCGGCGGCGGCGGACTGGTGGCCATGGGCGAAGATACCCTTGATTTTCGTATGAAATCCGCCAGCGTCAAAGTCGACCAGGTCAATGCAACCGGTGCCACAATATTGGCCACGGCCTGTGAAAATTGCCACGCCCAGCTGAGCAATTTAAATGATCATTACAAAATGGGCGTTGATGTCAGGTTTTTGAGCTCCATGATTGCGGATGCCCTGATTCAATCATAAAGCGTTTTTTATTGACCGCTATTGAATGACCGAAAGGAGGTGAGCAAACGATTATTTTTTATCAATTATTAAAAAAAGGAGGAAGAAGATGAAATTCGTGATGAAGGTTACCACCATAGTTTTAATGACGCTTGCGGCGGCAACAACGGGATGGGCGACAAATGGTGACAATTTGATCGGTATCGGACCCATTTCAAGAGCCATGGGCGGAGTCGGCATTGCGGCCCCCCAGGACGCCATCAGCGCGGTATTTGCCAATCCGGCAGCCCAGTGCTTCGGCCCCTTTTGTCCGTCTACCGAGGTCAATTTTGCCGCTACGGCCTTTATTCCCAATGTGCAGGCCAAAATCAGCAATAGTGGCGGGACGTTTAAAGCCGACAGCGATGACGAAGTCTATATGATTCCGGCCTTTGGTCTATCGGTGCCCATTACCCAGGGCCTGAATCCACCGGTCTGGCGTTATGGCATGGCCGCCTACGGTGTTTCCGGTTTGGGAGTCGATTACCGGGAGACCGATATTGACCAGCCGAGTTTCTTTGGTCCTGGCGCTCCCCTGGCTTCCGGTACATTTACCCAGTTCCAGACCATGCGGTTTTCGCCGTCTCTTGCCTTTCAGCCGGTTCCGATATGGTCCTTTGGCCTTGCCGGTATTCTCGAATACAGTAACCTTGACCTGGGCGAAGGCTCGGATTGGTCATACGGGTTTGGTATCCAGGCCGGCATTTCCGTCAAACCGACGAGCTGGTTATCGTTGGGCTTAAACTATATTTCTCCACGGGACGTTTCTTTTGATAAAGTGGCCGACTTTGACGGCGACGGCAGTCTGGATAACCTGGATCTGGATGCGCCTCAGGAATTGGGTTTCGGTGCAGCCGTCACTTTTGGCAACTTCCTAGTTGAAGCCAATACCAAGTGGATCAACTGGGGGAACGCAGATGGCTATAAAGACTTTGATTGGGATGATCAGTATGTGTTTGCCATTGGTGGCCAGTGGCAGGCAATTCCGAAGCTTTTTTTAAGAGCCGGCTATAACTACGCCGGACAACCGCTTAAGAAAAATAACGGCTTTTCCGCGGCGCCCACATCCATACAGGGAAAGCAACTTCCGGGTTACTATTTTGAAACCTTCAGGGCAATTGGATTTCCGGCTATCGTTGAGCACCATGTGACCCTGGGGATCGGCTATGAATTCACCCCGAATTTTGCCATCAACCTGGGTTATGTGCACGCTTTTGAGGAGTCCTTTAAACAAACCGGCTCTGATTTTGCCGGCCCTTCAACGATCGAATCAAAGTTGTCTGAAGACAGCATTGATTTTGGTTTGACCTGGAGATTCTAATATGATGGAAAAAACTCCCTTCCGGTTTCTACGGTAAAACTGTCGCGAGTTTTCCTTTATCGAAAGGGAGTTTTTTCCAAACCAGCCATTTACACCACCAGCGACTTGATTGCAAGGTCAAAGAGCACCTTTCCGTACTACCCATCATCACACCTTGTGCGCCTGGATGATTTCAAAACCGCAACTGCTGCGGTAATTTCTAAATGATAACGAAGAATTGTCAGATTCGCACCCGGTGAACCGATTCATAAGATTCACTTTTTAGGAGCGATTTTTATTGACAGATTATGCCACTTCGTGGCATAAAAAACATACACAATGTGGCATAAAGGGCCAGATGACCGATCCCGCATACGCTTTCTAATTGCGCATGGCCGCACCCGTAAAGAAAGGGGCAACGATGAAAAAAGTGGCGGTACTGATCAAAGATCCAGAGCAACAATATGAAGGCTTGCGCTCCAGTTTAGGCATGATGCTGTACAATACCTGGGTGCAGATGTTTATCGTCGATAAAGAGATTGCCCATATGGATGAAGCCTATCAGGACAATATGGAATTTCTCGATGAGATGGAAGGTGAGCGCTTTTCTAACAACAAAACCAACGTAGAAAAATACGGATTCAAATATGCTTCCATCGAAGAGATCGGGGAAATGTTAAGAGAAGCTGACCTCGTCATTCCGTTTTAGGAGGATAAATCCCATGAAAATACTTTATATTCTGCGAACGCGTCCGGATGGCACGGTTGAAAAATTCATGCAAACCGTTACCAACGGCGATCGATCCCAGGTCGCGAAGCTTTATGAGGAACAAATCGATTGGTCGAAACTGGTGGATGACATTTTTGAGCACGACAAGGTCATCAGCTGGTGGTAAACAACCGAGTTTTTGGACTATTGCTTTACGCTTAATATTACCATGACAGTCGTTGAGCCTACCCGGCAATTTCAACGAATGTAGATTCTACCCAGCAGACAAAAGAGCCCGAAGGAGTATTGGTTATGGCTGATAAATTAGGCATCCTGGTCAGTTCAAATAAACACATCGATTATGTCATCAGTTTGACTACCGCTGCGACCCAAAAAGGCAAAGAAGTTGAACTTTTCTTCACCGGTAAGGGTGTGCTGCTGACCCAATCACCGGGTTTTAAGAAACTGGTTGGTAAGGCTAAAATGACCTTGTGTGATGTCAGCTTTCGGGCTCTGGGGCTTGAAGGCGATGTGCCCGGGCTGGGTTTTAAGGATTTTGCCACCCAGGCCAAGAATGCCGACCTTATCGAAGAGAGTGATCGGTATGTGGTCCTGTAGAGGGTCTTTTGTTGAATCTGAACGCCAGGCGAATCTGGCCGGTTTTAAGAAGCTCAAATAAACCCTGATCCGAAGCTTGTCCTGTGATGACGAGATCCAGCTTCAGGCATTAATTGGAAAATGCAATGGAAGTGAGCTGGAAAAGAGAAAAAATTAGAAATGGCACAAATGGCAGTAGGTTTAATCTGGTCGCTGTACTGGTCGGAAATTATCAAACAGATGGCGGCGCCGCAGACAATCATACCCGGCAGCTGGGCGCCATCGGTGAGAAATTTTTAAATTCCAAAGCGCGCGATATGCGCGCATTTCATCAAGGATTGTTTTGGCTACATGTGGATAAAAAATTGAACCACCTCAGCATCGATCCGCAAGAAAAAGAAAAAATCGAGCTAACCATTTCAAAAACAGTACCCAGGCCTGGTGAAGATTGGGCGCTGTGGAGTGTGACCTGTATCCCCCGAATAGATCCGTAAACGATCCTTTTAAGACTCAATTGCTGCTTTTACAACAAATTATAGTGCTTTCCTGATAAACGCCTCAGCTCAATACTAAATTTTCTGCTCAATCCAAATCTCATTTCCCGTTTGACGCCATTGAACTTATAACCTGCAGGTCTAAATTAGCCCTTTGTTTTTAAGTTCCTCAAGTAGGCTCCCGCCTCTGGATAGACTGTTAAAAATGATGCTGGAAGTTATGGTGGCTGATGAGATGGCATCAACATCCGGTTGGAAGAGAATGGATTCAGACAGTCTCCGTCCGATGATCCGATTGCGCATCTTTTCGATATCATCGGGCCCCCATAGCTCGTTGCCATATTTGGTCAGATGGATTGGCTCGAAACCGATCACCGTGCCTGCGGGATCGAACATATAGATGAAGTGGATATCATGGCAATCGATGCAAACCGGCGGACGACTGACAGCTTCCGCGAACAAACGCAGTTGTTTACCGTTCTGATCAACAAGGCCGGTGTAAACGTTTCGAGAACTGTCAAGCGTAACATTTTTTAATGGCGCAACGGGATTGCCAAAATGGGTAAAGAGCGCCGTTATTTTTACTTTGAGTTCACGCTGGGTGATCACCGGCGTGACCACTGGTTGGGCGGCAACGTTTTTTGGGGCGGCCTTTGGTATGGACGCCACATCCATCGTCAGGATTTGTTTTAACTCTTCAAATACTTTTTTGTATTGCAAATTCAAGCCAAAATGCGTTTTAGCAACGATAGTGGGCTGTATCTGCGGGCGCTGCCGCACATAAATGGTAAAAGGCGCCCGCGTTTCGCCGATCGCATTGTACAATTGATATCGAGGATCGGGAATAATTGGAAAGCGGGCATTATAGCGTTTGATAAATTGGCTGGCTTCAGTCGGTGTGTTGCCGGCCGCGATGCCGATCATCTTGATGCGGCCGCTTGTCTGCGGGTCAGCGTCTATGAGCTGATAGAGTTCGTTATAGGCCTTGATCTGTCGCTGACAGCTGTGGCAGTGGACGCTTAAGATTTCCACAACAATTAAGTCTGCTTTAACTTCTTTTAATGTAAAACTGTTCTTTGCAGATGTCCCCAGATAATGGCGATGCCCATGGTCGTCTGGAACCGGCAGAGGTGTTTCCGGGAATGAATCGCCGGCCTGTATCAGCCGTATTTTCTGCCGATCCGGATGGCCGGCACAACTGAAGACGACATGTGTGAAAATAAGGATCCAGATGGCCCAGTGGTGCTTATTCATTTGCGCCCCCGCTTGCAGGTTGTTTCATATAGAGCAGCGACTGATTTTATTTCAATATGATTTTAAGCACTTATCGATAAGCCGTCAATTTAACACGCGCTCGGGCCCCGCGAGCGGTTTAAAAACAAAAACGGCCTGTCCGCCCTCAATAAGAGGACCAACAGGCCGCTTCTTCCAAAGCTTCCTTCTTTCCCTATTTTAGCTGTATGGAATAGTTAATTCCCGAGCCGGATTTACTGTCTTTTAATGGGATCTCGTCTTCCCATTAATTTTCATGTAAAGGCTTATTTGCAATAGCCTTCTTGCATGGCCCATTGCAGCCCGTCACAATCGCCCAGGTCGCAGGCCCGCTTGAATTCTTTGCAGGAATCAGGAATGCGTTGCATCTGAAAGTAGGTCAGCCCCCGGTTCAGATGGGCCTTGGCGTATTTGGGCTTTAACCGCAGGCTTTTGGTATATTGCGCCTCGGCCTGCTGGTATTGCTCCAGGGCGTAATAGGCGTTTCCGCGATTGTTGTAAGCTTCGGCATATTTCGGATTGATCTGAATGGCCTGGTTAAAGTCCACGATGGCCTGCTGGTGCTGTTCCAAATTGTAAAAAGCCAATCCGCGGTTGTTATACGCTTCGGCCTGCCGGGAGTTGGCGGCAATAGCCCCGTCCCAGATTTGTTTGGCTTTATTGGGATCGCTGTATTGCCCGTTCCGCCAGAGCGCCATGGCAGCAGCGTTGAAATCCTGGCCGTTTGCGGCCTGGGTCTTATTGGTATTGCGCCGCGGCAGTCTTTTGCGTGGATTGGTGCGCTTGAATTTCGGAGCGGCCTTATTTTGCTGGTCCTGTTTGATGACCAGATCGGGATTATTTGATATTTCACCGACTAATTTGTAAACTTCGCCAAACATGGCTGCGCCGAATACCGGGATCAATAATAAGGGAACCACCGATACGGCGGTCCAGACGATCATCAATTTGGTTAACGCAAAGCTTTTGTGTTTGATCCAACCCCAGATAAAAGTCCAAAAGGTGCAGGTGATAATGCCAAGAATACCCTGCAATGCCCCGCCGTGCTTAAATTGCTTTATCAGAACGATGATCGCAACAATAAAACCGATGAAATTCAACACCGGGAACAAAATACCGACAATCATTTCTGTCATGGTGTACCTCTCCTGTGTATATTTATTCTTAAGCTGAGCGTTTGCGATTAAAAAACATGTTATCGCCCAACTCAGGTAGCCCAAAAAAATGCCGAGGCGCTGTCCAAAGCTATATCGGAATCATCAGGCGGCCTATCCAGTAGACCAGCAGGCCAAAAATCAGCCACAGCATGATGCCGCTGCGTTTTTCTATTGTTGCGATGCGCCGGGCGACTGTATCTCGCACCCTGGCAGGCAGCAGTATTCCGGTAGCCAGCAGCAGACCCATTGCCAGGCCGACAGGGGCAAATGCATGCAGCTGCATGGCCGACAGCCATTTTCCCTCTACCAGCAAAACCACCGCCCGCGTCAATCCGCAACCCGGGCAGGTGACTGCCAGCGTGGCTTTTAGCGGGCATTGCCATGCCGGTAATTCCAGGGCGGTCAGGACGACCTGAAAAAGGCTAACCGCCCCCAGCAGGGCTATGATCCGCCTGCTTTGCATCACAGTTGCCAGGACGGGCGTAAATAACAGGTTGCTGGCGGCGCTTTTTATGCTGTGATTGGCTTCCATTGAAAATCTGACTACAGACGGCCTCGATTCGGATCGATGATGCTGTTTTTGCGGCCGAAGCGGTGTCCGGCGTGCACTACGTTAATATCGGCAAATATTGGGAAATCTTTATGCTAAACCGATGGAAGCCGTCGGTCAGTTGATCTGACAGCCGATGGTCCCGGCAACCGGGCCTTTGATGCTGCCTGCCGGCTGTCCCGTGGCCAACGAACGGGATTCGATTCCCCGGTGCCTTATTAATACCTTAATTTTAACAGATAATTTTGCCATTTGGCAAATTTTTGACAAAAATCGGCAGGCTAAATCGTCTTTAAACATCGGCCCCGTAAGGCTGCAGCCAATTGTTTTTAATAAAAAAAGGTTCGGGTGCGATGTCGCGGAATGGCTTTATAGGCCGGCTGCTGGCCCCGGTTCCACAGTAAAAAATCAAGACCCATGGCATTGATGGGTTGCCCGGATTCGTTGAGGGCCGCCTTAATCAGCTCGACGGCGTGCAGCGCGCAGGCCCTGATCTCAATTTCTTCCCTGGAGCCGGCCGCAATCAGATCGCCGGCTTCGATCCGAGCGCATAGTTTAGCGGGGTAACGCAAAATTTTATCCACCCGCAACACGTGCGGCACCAGATTGTCTGCGAAAAGGGTCAGATGATCCAGGTCTTCAAATCGGCCCGGCCCTTCTCCGCCAAATGCCAGCGCCAGATCCGCAGCGGTCAGCTGGGCGCGTTTGAAAAAGGGCACCTCAACCCCCGCCCATAGCGCAATATCCTGGAAGCCGGGCATTTGAATGAGCAATTGCATCAGGCGTTCGGCCGATGCGCCCGCGGCTGCGATCAGTTCGGTGAAGCTGCCGTTAAAATCGGTGTGGAGGTAAGCGCCCAGCTCATTTAAGGCCCGGGCAAAAAGCCGCATCAGTTCAGCAATGGGGGCATTGCCGGGATCCTGTGCGAATATGCGGGTGCAGTCCGCGGCGGTCAACCGGCTTAGATCCCGGGCCGAAAAAGGCCCGTTTTGTTTAAAGTGCTCGGTCAAGCAGCCGGCCACCGTAAAATAACCAGAGCGGCCGGTGTGTTTGCGTAGATGCGGGAAATAGCCGGATCCAAAATTAATGGCGTCCAGCGTCAGGAAAAAAGCAGCGGTATCAGCGCCATGGTCCAGATAATGACATTCGGGATCATGCGCCGGCCGGCCGGCTTCTGATAAAGGCAGACCGGCGGCGTATTTTGGGATCCGCTCAACATCGATTTGAATGTAGGTTGCTTGCTCGGCTACGGTTTTACAGCCCGCGCGCACTTTTTCCAACAGCTTGATGCGCATCAATTTGCTCCTTTTCCTGGTATTCAACTGCGATTTGGATTCGCTCGTTTGCCTTAAAAAACACATTGAAGCGGTGGCGCCCCAACAGGTAGCGGGTGACCAGCGGCTTTTGTTTTGGGCCCTGTTGGCGGGCCGATATTTGAACCGGTGTTGGGTGATCGGCATCAACGGGCAGGGGAACTGCCAGACCCTGAACGACAGGGAATGGAAACGGATTTTGGTAAACATAAGTTCCCTGCATCTCCACATGATCGTTAAAAACCCGGATATTAATTTGTTCGTCGGTAAAACGAACGATGGGTAGTATACCTGCTAAAAAAGGCAGCGTTACGAAGAACAACAACAGAAATAGGTAGTGCCAACCAAGAAATTGTAAATTGAGCTTTTCTGTGACCGCATTGACAACTGCCCTTCGATTGAAAGCACGCATCATACAGCCCGGTATCAACACCGGAATTGATAGTGCCGGAGGCGAGGCCTCTGGTGTTGTTTCAAATCGTGCGGTTACCCGTTGTTGGTTTTTTTGCATATTACATCTGCGGTGTGCCAAACCTTTTCCGGAAGGCGCCCACAAACAATTGGTCTGCCTGATTGGAAATGATCTCCAGGGGTGAAAAACCTTTCTTCCAGGCCAAAAAGAAGGTGGCCGACAGCAGCACAATCGTGATCACAAAATTGGGCCATGCATTCAAAGCCCACTGATGGGACCACACCCATTCGACGTTCGGTAAAAAGGGCCAAAAATACGGAATGGGCCATTGAAAACCATCGGGGCCGCGGGAGCCGATCAGGTCGCAAAGCAGGTGCAGGTGGAGGACAAAAAACGACAGGATTGCTGTGAGCAGCCGGCGTCTGGCGAATAGAGCGGCAGCAAGGAAAACGATCAGTCCAAATGCCAGATTATGGCCCAGCACATGGTGATATTCGCTCCACCACAGAAGGGGCGTATTCGATTCTCTGGTGGCCAATTCGACCACAACTCCGGCACCGTCAAAATCCGGTGCGATGCCGGCAATGGACACAATTGCGCGATCTCTTTTTTCAAGCCCTGAAGCGCCGGCTACCGTCCAGCCGACCAAAAAATGCGTTACCGGATGCATAAGCCAATGATCTCCCTGCCAGATCGATCCAGGCGCCTTGCTTATTTATGCGGGCACTGGATTGACCTGACTGTCAGTATAATCATGAATACTTGAATTATACCGTAAAACAGGAAAGATCGCAAAAATCCGGCGGGTCTGAGTGGGGCGGGTTAGGGTATCAACGCCACTGCGTGAAGCCTTTAAATCTGTTTGGTAAATTTTACTTTATGATCGCCCGGACGGTTGTAATCGCATGTTACCGGGATGCCATCGACCTGATCGTCGCCGGATTCCACCCGGAATCCGATTTTGCGATGAAAGGCAACCGAGCCTTTGTTGACCGGCGAGGTGCAGGCCCGGACGATGGTGCGGTTTTGCTGGCGGCAGAGTTCGAAAAAGCGTTCGTAGATGGTTTTGCCTTTCTGATCGTAATATCTTTTTGCATTCTATTTGCCTTATGGTGTGTTTGCGTGTCGGGTGATCAGGACAAAAATGTTTTCAGTCGTGCCATCGAACGATCGTGCAGGCGATAAAACAGCGGCACGGCCGCCATGGCCCCCACAAGGGCTAAAAACATATCCCACTGCGCATCCCAGATATCGCCCTGGGATCCCAGAAAAGCCGTACCGACATCGGGGGCGGCCAGCAGCGCGATCCACCACTCCAGCAGCTCCCAGAAGGCCGCGATCGCCAGTATAATACTGAAGACAATAAAATAAAACCAGCCGCCCCTTTGCAACGGCGTGACACGCAGTAAAACTTCACGGATGATAAATACGGGAAATACCCCTAGGGCGATATGGCCGACGCGATCATAGTGGTTGCGGCTAAAACCGAAAACCTCCATGGCCCAGTTGCCCAGAGGCGTTTTGGCATAGGTGTAAATGCCGCCGTAGATCAATATGAAGATGTGCAAAAAAACACACCAGTAGACCATGTGCGACATCGGAAAGCGGCGGTAAAGCGCGA